>JAQUBQ010000125.1 GCA_028686615.1 Clostridia bacterium
ACAACTATACAATCTGATACTACAAGATCGTGCTCTTTTAAGTACTTTAAAACTGTTGCCACTTTTGCTGGCAACCATACATCATCTTGATCACTAAGAAATATGAAATCCTTGGTGGCATACTTCAGTGAATTTTCAAAATTATATGTAGGTGAAAAGAACTTCTGTTCTTCAAATAGTTTAATTCTTTTATCGTTATAAGATTTTATTATGTTAACAGTTTGATCAGTTGATGAGTCATCAGATATAATAACTTCGTCATCTTCCCCCAGTTGACATAAAATTGAATCAAGTTGTTCTTTAATGTATTTTTCTCCATTGTATGTAGTCATACAGACCGAAATGCTCATGCCTTACTTAATCTATAAATTATAAATTTAAATGTTCTATACTGTAATGTTAGCCTAATTAAATGTGATAAATCCACAAGAAAAAAAAGTTTAAATCGATTCCTACCTTTTTTATATGCTTTAAGATCACTGTAAAATATACTATATCGAATTAATGCTTTATCTATTGTATTTGTGTCTGTAGAAAAGTCCTGTTTTAATTCTGTATTAATAACTCTTATCAAATTATCAAATCCTCTGAACTTATCGAAGAAGTCGTGATCACAAAAATCAAGGAATAGCTTTTCGTTATAGCCTCCTATTTTATTGAAATAGTTACATTCGATAAGAACCCCTGTATTTATAGCACTATGTTTGTTTAGATTAATAAGAGAAGGAATTTCTTTTAAAAACCTACTCCTAAAGTTTTTGTAGATGAAAGGAGATAAAATATGCTGCTCGGATTTCACCACAGGTACAGCCATTTTATTGGATGATTGTTCTAATTTACAAACACTATCAAAATATTTATGATAAAAATCTAAAGGAAGCATAGTGTCCTGGTCCAAAAAAACTATCCATTTAAAACCATCTTTCAATGCAAAACTGACTAGATGATTATATGCTTTTGAGATACCTCTGTTTTCGTTGAATGCAAAATATTTAATATTTATATTATTCTCGAATTCTGGTAAATTTATATTTTTACTCCTAACGCTATTATCGTAAATGTAAATGTGTATTTCATCGTTATTCTTATTTTTCGAAAATGAGGACACCAATGAATTAAATGTAATACTTTCCCAAAAAAGTTCATTATAAACAACAATTGAGAAAACAACTATTTTCTTATTACTCATTAATTGAGGGTTTTATTAATAACCTATTAAACAGAAATCCCAGCCAGATCATCATAGTGTTAAAAAAGTTAATAAAGATACCCATAATTAAGCAAAAAGACACTATCCAGAATGGTACAATTGCATCTTCCTGACCTTTTTTAATTCTTTTATAGAAAGTGATACTTAGAAATCCATAAATAAAATTCAATAAAATAACACCTATATATCGAAAATCTAAATAAGGATCTGCCATATAGGTTGATACAGCATTTTCTGTATCCAATTCTGGGATATTCGACACTATACCCAAGTTATCTAAAAACAGTAAAGAAGTTAAGGGTTTGAAAGTATATTGCCCAAATCCCCAAAAACTTATTTTGTCTGCGTAATTGATTATTTTATTAAAAGCGGCAAATCTCTTTGAGCTATATTCCACTAAAAATGCTTCTGTAAAAGTAACTTCTTGATTATCTATACCGGCTACAATTCTATAATACTCTGTTAATGGAGCAGTTGTTGTTACAGTTTGAAATCTAATTATTGTTATCAATAAGAAAAAAGAGATTAAACCCACCATGAATCTAAATATAAGTTTATTACTTATCTTATTATAAAACATATAAGTGCCAAAAAACGATAAGACTAAAAGTAATATGACCTGTCTGCTGAGATAATTGATCAATATAAATACAGTAATTATAAGGAGTATCTTGAATTTTTTATTTGAAATAATTCCTTGTTTACGATAAATATATAACCAACTTGGGAAAAATGCTAACAGCGTTATAAAATAGTGCAATATAGGTATGAGGTTTTCATTTGAATCTGCATAAACATTTTCTGTTGTCATTTTTAGAATAGGGATGTAGCCAATTAATAGACACTCTAAAAAGAATGTCGCTATAGCTCCAATAAATAAAAACCGGAATAATAATTTGCGAGTTCTAATAGTTAGAAACTTACGATTATCTTTTTTCTTAAATGAAAGTTTTGTTGTTGCAGCAAACGAATATGAAAAAATTGAAAATAAAATTACTAATAAGCTGTTAGTTGTGTAACCTTCTTGATTATTTGATAATTGAATAAAGCTATATGATAGTAATATAAGAAATGGAGCGTAAATGGAAATTGGATTAATTACACTATTATAAAATTTAAATGAGACAAATAAAATTGAAATACTAAATAGGAAAAATATTGAAAACAGAAGTATTTCATCAATAGAGATGCCAATCTTATAATATCTAATGCAGAGGAAAGCCCAGGAAACGATTGATAAAAAGAGTGCAATGTAAGTGAACCTATTTCTTGTAATTTTTGTCACCATTTGATTATTCGTAAAGGTTTTAAAATAAACTTTCCAATTTTGAATTCTTTTGATTGAGCAATTTTCGCATATTCGAAGGTGTCTTTTGGATCCACAAAATATTTACTATATAGTTCTTTATGATTATCCCATAATTTATATCTCAATCTGCTTTCTTTTTCAA
>JAQUBQ010000126.1 GCA_028686615.1 Clostridia bacterium
CACAAGAGTGATATAATACCACTCTTGTGAGTGGTGATGTCTTATATATGCCTATAAGAAATCTTTTTTGATACAAGACTTTTCTTGTATCTATATAAATTATACAAAACATCTTTTGTATTGTCAATACAAAAGATATGTTGTATGAGAAAATATTTTTATAGAGGCGAAATTATGGATATAAGAAGAATTAAAGATTTAAGAGAAGATAGAGATTTATTACAAAAAGATGTTGCTAAAGTTTTAAAAATAAAACAACAACAATATAGTGAATATGAAATAGGAAAAAGATTAATACCAATAAATTATTTAGATATTTTAGCAACATTCTATAATACATCAATAGATTATATTTTAGAAAGAACAAATATTAAAGAACCTTATCCTAGAAATAGAAGTGAAAAATAATGGAAGTATTATATAAAGTTATAGAATTATTTAAAGTTCTTGCAGAATCAATAGAAGAATATATAAAAAATTATTTAGAAATAGAATATATAATATTTTTTACAACAATCACAATTATTCTAATAATAATAAAAGTTAAAAAAAATAATAATTAATTCAAAAGTCAATTTAGAAAAAAAGACATCAATTAAAAGAGATGTCTTTTTAAAATGCTTATTCCTTTTGCCTACGAGAAACTTCGGCAAAAGATTATTATATATATTTTAAGTAAACCATAAATATATTCACTTATTAAACTTTAAATTAATCTCTATATGAATAAAGAATTGCCCTCTGGGACAATTCTTTTTATAAACTATTATAAAAAATTCTACTTTTTTATATGTGCTATCTTTCTAAATATAAACATCATATATGATTGTTTCTTCGTTTTTAGTTATGTATCATATTGCTTTTTTAAATAGTAAAGGCTAAATAAACACTTCGTGGCCTTTACTATTTAAGCAATATGATTGAAAGTTAATAACATACAAAGGAGTAAACTCTTTGTATGTAAGCAGAATATAAAGTATGAAAGTAATATATGAAAGTTTTTAGGATTTTGCGCCAGGAACCGTGCTTTGGCGATGCAGGTAGGCGCACGGTGTAGGCGCTTTAATGTAAGTAAATCATAGACGGCTTTGCCAGGTCTTTTTTTTATTAAATTACGAAAGATAGCCCTATCTGTTGAATTTTTTATGTTTCAGATTTTATTGTGAATATTATTATTAAGTATATATGGAAAATATAGTTTTAATAACGCATTTTAATTGACTTTTGAATTCCCCTACTTTTCCTTGAAAACTGACTTAATTTTAGACTATATATTATGTTAAATTGTATATTTAGAAATATATGTCTTATAATATTATGACCACTCCTCTCGCATTTGTGTATTAAAATTATTAATGCAATTTTTAAAAAAGACATTCTTAATGATGTCTTTTTAAATACTTATTTTTTAAACAATTTCCCTTATAAAATAAAAAAACGAGAAATATCTCGTTTATTTTTGTTTTACTTTTGCATTTTCTTCTGGTCCACCAATAACTAATGGAGTACCATCTTGATTAAATTGTTGAACGCCATCTACATATACATATCCTGTTGAAGGATCTACATATACATTTTCTTCTACTTCATATTCAACTTCTACTTCTTTTTCTTCTGTTTGTTGAGTTAATAAGAAGATATCATATCCTGCCTTATATCCATATTCATATCCTTGAATATATGTTGTATTTTTTGAATTTATTGACTTAGCTGCTCCACTTACCCCTGCTGCAAATCCAGCATCGTGTCCTGCTTGCCATAAATTTTCTTCTTCTTTCTTTTCTTCTTTTTTCTCTTCATAGTCTTTTTTAATTTCTTGTTGAATTTCTTCTTTTTGTTTTTCTACTGGTTTTGTAGTTGAAGAATTATTATTAGAACTTGTTGAAGTTGTGTTTTTCTTAGATGATGAATTAGTATTTACAGATTGCTTATTATATATATTGTTAGCATCTCTGATTGCTTGTATATTTGGTCTTGTTCCTAATTTAACTTTACTATCTTTAACGTTTCTAGCAATATCAAGTAATACTTGGTAACCTAATGTATCTTCTTCTTTTATTGAATAATTATAATTAGCATTATTTAATTTACTTGTTATATTTTCTTTAACTGTACGATATTCTCTTGAATATAAATCATCGCCATTTAATACTTGATTTCCATCTTTGTCAACTCTAAAACAACTTACTTCAGTTCCCCATAGACGATCTTGTGTTTTTTTATCGATAATAGTATACCCTGAATTGATTGTTTTTTCTAATTGGCCTCTTAATAATGTCATTGCTATAACGTTTGAATATGGACCATATTCAGTGTATTTTTGTGTATTAAATGTATCATTAGTAAAATCTTGGAATTGTTTTGCAACAATACCTTTATCTTTTGCATTATCCCATGATAATGAAATATTTAATAAGTTATCTATGTAATCAGCATCTTTTTTATTACTGAACATATCCGTAATATCTATTTTGCTATTTGCCATATAAGCTTCTTTTAAATAATTAGCTACTTTATTTGCGTTTTTAGTGATTTGTTCTTCTGTTAAATATGATAATTGTAACTCACTAACAAATTTTTCAGATAAAGTAAAGCCGTTTGCATGGATGTAAAAACTTGCACCATCAACATATGTTATATCATATCCTT
>JAQUBQ010000127.1 GCA_028686615.1 Clostridia bacterium
ATCTGATCTACTTATTGCAGCTTGTGCTTTTATAACACTATACTTTTCTATTTTATCATATACTTTACTTTTTCTTCTTATTCCTGCGGTGTCAATAAAAGTATATTTACCATGTTTATTTTCAAACTTCGTATCTATTGCATCTCTTGTAGTTCCTGCAATATCACTTACTATTGTTCTCTCTTCTCCTAAAATCTTATTTACTAAAGATGATTTTCCTACATTGGGTTTTCCTATAATTGCTACTGATATATCTTCTTCCTCTTCTTCCTCTATTTTATCTTCTGGAAAAAAATCATATATAGTATCTAACACTTCTCCTATGCCAAGTTTAGCAAGACTAGATACTGGTAGTGGTTCTCCCAGCCCTAAATTATAGAATTCATAAATATTTGCTGGAGGTGTACCTACAGTATCGCATTTATTGCATACCAATATAACAGGCTTTTTAGTTTTTCTAAGCATGTTTGCTACTTCTTCATCTTGAATTGTAACTCCCGTTTTTACATCAGTAACAAAGACTATTACATCAGCCATATCCATTGCAAGTTCTGCCTGTCTTCTCATCTGTTTTAAAATAATATCTTCTGACTCTGGTTCTATT
The DNA here is from genome assembly GCA_028686615.1 of Clostridia bacterium. GTDB lineage: Bacteria > Bacillota > Clostridia > TANB77 > CAG-465 > CALXJE01. Next base: position 605 of record JAQUBQ010000127.1, read on the forward strand.
CCACCTGTATCTATTACAGTGAAATTTTTGCCACGCCATTCTGCCTCTGCATATATACGGTCCCTTGTAACACCTGGTCTATCTTCTATAATCGCCAGTTTTTTATCAATTAGAACATTGAAAAATGTTGATTTACCAACATTTGGCCTACCAATAACTGCTACTATTCTTTTTGCCACTTCTAGGTCCTCCTTTTATCCTTTATATTCTACTTTATTTTACTCTTTCAGTCAACCAAATACATAAAAAAACCATAATTATACACTATTATGGTTTTTACTATAAATTTATTTTTTTAAAAGTTTTATATATTTTTAAATTAATTATTATTAAAGATTATCAATATCTCTTGTACTAAGAAACAGCTTATTCCTGTACATATATGATAATTTCTATTCTTTACTTAAATGTTTATATAAGAAACAGTTGTATTCGTGAGCCCCTGTGAGGATAGTTTAACCCACTAGGTTGCGTATACCAGTAGTAAGCAGGATATGACGTCGTTCCATAATCTTCATACCAACCCCCAAAACTGCCTCTACAATTAGATGAGTAGGCCATAAGAGTATATTCATTCAAATTTCCCCCAATATCCCAAATATGTTTAACCTGATTTGGCGTTGTTTTCCCAGTTGAATCTATTGATTTCCCAGTTATCCTTTCTGTATTATTAGAAGCATTATCTAGGCACCATCCCTTCCCAATTGAGTTGCGAATAAAAGTTGTGTTTTCAGCACTTCCCGGAACATCTAGCATCCATATCATCAATTGGTTATATTGACTTCCCCAAATCATTCCTCCTGATACACCTTGTTTACTACTTGCATATGCTTTCTGAACCGCATACATTCCATACCAGTTATTTACTGTCATGTTACCATTCATTGCCACTTTATTTCCTTTACTTTGTACCACTATACTTGCTCCTGAACCTGATGCTACGCTTGTTTCATACCTTCCCATATAGAATCCCCCATTATCTTTTACGCTGTTAACCATAGCATTAAACTCATCTTGCAATACTTGTTCTGTAATACCTACGTTGTTTGATGCTGACGCATCATACTGTGTGCCAGTACCATTAACTACTGCAGGTTCTCTATATCCTGTTAAAGAATATTTTCTAGCAACTGGTGGATTCTTTGGAGTTGTATTGTTTCCAAAATCATATAATACTCCTCTATAATTTTTCTGCCCTTCTATTTGTGTTGTCATTGGATATTTTCCTTCTGCTGCTTTTGTATCTATTAATGACTTTACTGTATCTTCGTTTTGTGATTGAGCTGTTGTTATTGTTAATACCGGATATGGTACTGGCACCCACACAAATTGACTCCCTTGTAAGGTTCCTGACTCTGCTCCTTTTTTTTCATCTGCTTTTACATCTGATATTACTAAGCCTTCTTCTATTGTTCCACCCACGTAATAAAATCCATTTGGTATCATTTTTGCTTCATATATGGTTCCTTTATCTGTCACTCCATAATCCTCTTCTTTAAATCCTGCCTCTTTTAATTTGTCTTCAATATACTTACTTAAAGTTTCTCCTGCTGCTAACTCTCCAACTTCTTTTTTTAGTTCGTATTCCCCTCTTGCAATTGTTGTTACTTGTTCTGCATTTGCTTTATTGCTTTTTTTTACGGCTTCACTTGCTCTTCCTGTTATATTACTACTGTTTAATGATAAGATTATAGCTCCTACCAAAATTATCATTATTATAATTGTAATTACTAGAACTATTAATGATATCCCTTTTAGTTTATTTGTTTTCATTTTTTCTCCCCCGATTCACTTTTAAATCATTTAATCATTAATTTACTTTTTCTGCATCTTCTTGAACCTTTGTTATATCTTCTATTCTTGTTGCAAAATATGGAAGTTCACTGTTTGTTTCTTTTAAAAACATTGCAAACGTAGAATCTAGATTAAACTTCCTAGCTTCTTCTGGTATTGGTATTGCTGAAGTCACTTTAATCATATCAATAGCAGCTTCACTTTTAATGCTTCCA
>JAQUBQ010000034.1 GCA_028686615.1 Clostridia bacterium
ATGGATATATATCAGAGATTAATCAAAAGTATTTATCGGACAAATTAGGTGTTCCCTTATCTGAAATATATGGAATTATAACTTTTTATTCAAGGTTTTCACTTGTGCCAAAGGGTAAATATAATGTGCAAGTTTGCATGGGAACAGCTTGCTATGTAAAAGGAGCAGAGGCTGTAATAGAAGAATTTAAAAAAAAGTTAGGAATAGACGTAGGCAAAGTTACAGAGGATGGGCTATTTTCATTAGAATCAGTTCGTTGTATTGGAGCATGTGGACTAGCTCCGGCTATAGTTGTAAATGAAGAAGTTGTTGGTAAAGTAACACCTGAAATGGTACCGGGAATTATTGAAAAATATAGAAATAAAGAGCAATAAAAAAGAGGTAATAGAAGCAGATATTGAAATGGAGGAAAAGTAATTATGAAAAAGACATCAGAGGAATTAGAACAAATAAGAAATAGTATGAAAGAACAAATGAAAAATATACGTATAATGATATGTGCAGGTACAGGGTGTACTTCTTCTAAGAGTGATGTAATAATTGACAACCTAAAAAAAATAGCTGCAGAAAGAAATCTAAAAGGAATAACAGTTTCAAAAACAGGGTGCTTTGGATTTTGCGCTAAAGGTCCTATCGTAGTAATAGAGCCAGAAGGAACGTTTTATGAAAAAGTAAAGCCAGAAGATGCAGAAGAAATTATAATTGCAATTGAAAACAATACATATGTTGAAAGACTGATGGCAAAAGAAGAAGAAAAACTAGTGGAAAAATGGAATGAGCTTAATTTTTACAACAAACAAAAAAGATTAGCACTTAAAAACTGTGGGTATATAAATCCAGAAGAAATAGATGAATATTTAGCAGTAGATGGATACAAAGCATTAGAGAAAGTTTTAAAAGAGTATTCAGGTGATGATGTAATTAAAATCATTAGTGAATCAGGACTTCGTGGAAGAGGTGGAGCTGGTTTCCCTACGGGTAAAAAGTGGATGTTTGCAAAAGCAGTAGAAAATGAAATCAAATATGTTGCTTGTAATGCTGACGAAGGTGATCCAGGGGCATTTATGGATAGAAGTATTCTAGAAGGGGATCCACATTCGGTGCTAGAAGCTATGGCTATAGCTGGATACACAATAGGCTCAAATCAAGGCTATATATATGTAAGGGCAGAATATCCTATTGCAGTAAATAGATTAAAAAAAGCAATAAAAGATGCCAAGGAATATGGATTACTGGGAGAAAATATTTTAGGGTCAAACTTTTCTTTTGATATTGAAATAAAGCTTGGAGCAGGAGCTTTTGTCTGCGGAGAAGAGACAGCACTTATAAATTCAATTGAAGGTAAACGAGGTGAACCTAGACCAAGACCACCATTCCCAGCAGCTAAAGGAATATTTAATCAACCAACATTATTAAATAATGTTGAAACATATGCCAATATTCCTAGTATAATTTTAAAGGGGTCAGATTGGTATAATGGTATAGGAACAGAAACAAGTAAAGGAACCAAAGTATTTGCTCTTGGTGGAAACATTAATAATGTAGGACTTGTTGAAGTGCCTATGGGGGTTACATTAAAAGAAATAGTAGAAGATATAGGTGGTGGTGTTCCAGGAAATAAAAAGTTCAAAGCAGCTCAAACAGGAGGACCAAGTGGAGGATGTATACCAGCATCGTTAATTAATACAAAAATAGATTATGAATCATTAGCAGAAATTGGTTCTATGATGGGTTCTGGTGGACTTATTATTATGGATGAAAGCAAATGTATGGTTAATCTTGCGAAGTTTTTCTTAGAATTCACAGTAGAAGAATCTTGTGGAAAATGTACACCTTGTAGAATTGGAACAAAAAGGATGCATGAAATACTTTCTAGAATAATAGAAGGAGAAGGAAAAAAAGGAGATATAGAACTTTTAGAGGAATTAGCTAATTCAATTAGAAAATCCTCACTATGTGGATTAGGTCAAACAGCTCCCAACCCAATACTTAGCACTCTTAAATATTTTAGAGAAGAATATGAAGCACACATAAATGATAAAAAATGTCCTGCTGGTGAATGTAAAAAACTATTAGATATAATAATTGATCCTGATAAATGTAAAGAATGTGGACTTTGTACAAAAGTATGTCCCACAAATGCAATTGATGGTGAAGTTAGAAAAGGACCTTTTAAAATAAATCAAGAAAAGTGTATTAAGTGCGAAGCGTGTGTAGCGAAATGCCCATTTAATGCTATAAGCAAGTAGAGGTGATTAAGAATGAATGAAAAAATGATAAAATTTAAAATAGATGGAAATGAAGTGGAAGTAAAAGCTGGAGAAACTATACTAGATGGTGCTAGAAAATTAGGAATAGATATTCCAACACTTTGTTTTTTAAAGGAAATTAATGAAGTCGGAGCCTGTAGAATGTGTCTTGTAGAAGTAGAAGGAGCAAGGGGGTTAGTTACATCTTGTGTATATCCTGCAACAGAAGGGATGATAGTAAAAACTAATACTCCTGAAGTTAATAAATCAAGGAAAATGACATTAGAATTACTACTTTCAAATCATAATAAAAAATGTTTAACTTGTGTAAGAAATACAAATTGTGAACTACAAAATTTATCTAAACGTTTTGGATTAGAAGATATAAGATTTGCAGGTGAAATGACTAAGGCTGTAATTGATGAAAGTTCAAAATGCATTGAAAGGGATACTTCTAAATGTATACTTTGTGGAAGATGTGTAAGTATATGTTCTAATGTACAAACTGTTTCAGCACTTACTAGAGTACAAAGAGGGTTTAATACGTATGTTGGAATAGCAGAAGATATGGAAATAGCTAAGTCCACATGTGTTGGCTGTGGACAATGTGTAGTAAACTGCCCTACAGGAGCATTAAAGGAAAAGGATGTAATATCAGAAGTAATTGAAATGATAAATGATCCTGAAAAGATTGTAATAGTTCAAACAGCTCCTTCAATTAGAGCAGCACTTGGAGAAGAATTCGGAATGCCAATTGGAACGTTAGTTGAAGGGCAAATGGTTACAGCATTAAAAAGAGCAGGATTTAATAAAATTTTTGATACTGATTTTGCAGCTGATGTAACTATAATGGAAGAAGGAACAGAGTTTTTACAAAGGTTGGAAAAGAATGAAAATATACCGATGATAACTTCTTGTAGTAGTGGATGGATAACATTTGCTGAAAAATTCTTCCCGGATTTATTGCCACATTTATCTACAAGCAAATCACCTATGTCGATTATGGGAACTCTTATAAAAACAGATTATGCTAAAAGGGAAAAAATTGACCCTAGCAAAATATATTCAGTAGCAATAATGCCATGTAGCGCAAAAAAAGCAGAGATAGTTAGGCCTGAATTAGAGATAGAGGGAAGAAGAGTAATAGATGCTGTGCTTACTACAAGGGAGTTAGCAAGAATGCTTAAACAATTGAATATTGATATAGCAGTTCTTCCAGATAGTGAATTTGATAATCCTCTTGGAGAGGCAACAGGAGCAGGGCATATATTCGGTGTTACAGGAGGAGTAATGGAAGCAGCTCTTCGAACAATAAATAAAAAATTAACAGGTGAAACTATTAATGACATAGCTTTTGAAACTTTAAGAGGAAAGCAGGGTATAAAGGAAGCAAAAATAAAGGTTGCAGGGAAAGAACTAAATATAGCTGTAGCACAAGGACTGGGTAATTGTAGAAAACTTCTTGAGGAAATAGCAGATGGGAAAAGCAAATATCACTTTATTGAAGTGATGACTTGTCCTGGTGGTTGTATTATGGGTGGTGGACAACCAATAAAATCACCTTACGAACTTGCTAGATTAAATGTTCCAGCATTAAGAGCTAAAGCAATATATAAAGCAGATGAAAAGGCTAGGTTTAGGATATCATGTGACAGTGAAAGTGTTAAAAAATTATATGATGAATTTTTAGGAGAACCAAATGGTAAAAAAGCACATGAGTTGTTACATACAAGCTATAATAAGCAGGAAGTGTATATGAAAGAATAAAAGTAATCTTTGAAAAAACTATAATACACTAAAATAACCAAAAAAATAAATTGTGATATTGACATATATAATAATTTATCATATACTAATTATATTAGGGGGGGAAAGATGAAATTAAAAAAAATAAGTTTAGTAGTACTTTTAGTAATTGGCTTTTTAAGCATTAGTTTTGTAAATGCAGCGATTGATACTGTTACAGTATCGGATGTTAATATTGATATAGTACCTACAAAAGATGGTCGACTTTCAATTAGTTTTAAACTAAGTAAAGATATCGACTTAAGTAAAAACAAATCAAACGTTAAAATTGAATATTTTTCAGAAGGGGAAGATGGGGAACTTATACCTATTAAAAACACATTAGAAGAAAACTTTCCATTAGTTAAAGATAAAACTTGGTCAGGATATCTTTGGTCACCTGAAGGTCAGTTTTCAACGGGCGATGATAATAAGCAAATATATATTGATTTAATTCCCGCAAACTTAAAGCTTACAACCTTACTTAAAAAAGGAGTTGCTGCAGATGGCGATTCTATGGATTATTTTGAACTGGATTGGACAGATAAAAATTTAAAAATTGTTATAAAGATAACAGCGACAGACGAATTTGGGCATGGTGAAAGCGTAGAAGTAAGAAGTTACAATGACGAAATTATACGTACAACAATAATTGATACAACACCTAGTGTTTATGGATTTATAAATGATGCAGCAGAAAAAGTTTTTACTGAAGGAAAAGAAACAGAAATTAATTTAGGAATTCAAGCTACGACTATAGAAAACCTAGGATACGATGCTGTTAAAATTTTAACTGCAGTTACTAAACCAAACGGTGGGGAACTTACTATAACTGGAATAAATAAAGATACATTTAAGATTGCTAAAGATTATAATAAAAATAATGTTATTAAAGTTCTTCCAAGTATATCAGGAACATATACAATTAAAATTGATTTAGTTAATGTAAATGATAATTCTAAAGTTATTGCTACTAAAACCATAACATTAGAAGTAAATGAAAAAACTATTGTTGAAAAAATTAAGGATTCATCAAATGATAAAAAAACAGAAATAGATTTATCAAAATCAACTGCAGTTTCTGCAGAGGCATTTGAAACAGCAAAAGAAAACAAGGTAGACCTTACATTTAACGTAAAGGAAAATAACAAGTTAAAATATAGCTGGACTTTTGCAAGTACTGAAATTAAAGACACTATGAACTTAGATTTAGGCCTTAAGATAGGTTCTTCTGAAAAGAAAGAAGAAATAGAAAAGATAACTAAAGACAGCAATGTGTTATACTTATCATTCACACACCATGGAGATTTACCTGCTCCTGCTACAATTAAAACGTTTGTGGGGGACAAGTATTCTGATGGTGCAACACTAAAACTATATTACTATAATGAAGCTAATAAAAAAGTTGAATTAATAAGTGAAGACCTTGTTGTAAAAGATGGTTATGTTAGTTTTGTAATTGAACACTGCTCAGTTTATTTATTAAAAGAAAAAAATAACAATCCAGTTACTGGAGATATTAATGTTATAGGACTTGTATCTATTTCTTTACTAAGTTTAGCAGGAATAGTTTATATTAAGTCTAAAAAATAATTAATATAAAGGATAATGTAAAATAGAAGCAGTATAATAAATGTTGGGGTGTGAATAAAATTCATACTTCAACATTCTTTTTTGCATAAAAAATAGAATTAACTCATAAAAATCCTAAAATGAATTTAGTATAATAATTCAAAGAAGAGAGGCAAAGATAATTTTATTATCCTTACCCCAATATTTGAAATTTAACCATAAAAAATAAATAAGAATATTATAATCTTTATTCAAGTAGTTTTGCATGTAATACTAATCTGTGGGAATCGTTGTATCCATAACAAGTAGATAAGGTTAGTATTTTATCATTTATATTCAAACTTGTATTAAAACTATAGATACTTCTCTTACTAATTGTTTTAATAAACTGATTAAAAGTATCATTGTTAAAAACAGTTGTTATATAATAATCTTCACTTTTAATTTTATAAATGCTACATATTTCCCATTCTAAAGTTGAATCCGGAGTATAGATATATAATTTTCTGTTATCTTCATTCTCATACCAGCTCTTATTTAATATATTTTTTAAAGAACTAAACATAGTATTATTTAGTCTGTTGTGCCCATATATAACGTTGTTTTTACTTAAGTTATTAATATCATTTTTGTAATCTAAGAATATAGCGCCAGCTCCATTAGGTTTTTTTTTAAAATCTCTATTAAGGTAATAAGAATTATTCTTGGCTTGAACAATAGGGTAATTTATATTAGTGTTATTAATGATTATCCAACCAACTATATCCGTATTTATTTTTTCTAGAGAATCAAAGTCAATAGAGAAGTCGCTTACGTCAATATTATCTTCTTCTTTACTTTTATCATTATTAGAAGGTTTTGTGTATTGAGTTAACTCTTCTTTTAATTTGCTTGACTTGTAATTATCATGCATCCAGATACATAATTTAAATATAGAAAATATAAAAGTAGAAGTTAAAATTAAAATAATAAATCTTATTATTTTATCTTTATCATTGCTTGAGTTTAAAGCAGCCTTCCTTCTTTTTGGTTTATTTTCTATCTTTTTTATCCTGTTGTTTCTATTCATTTTCACCTCTACTAAATTTATTTTTTAAACAATTTCATTATATTATATCATAAATGTAAATACTTTTTAAAGAATAATCATATGTAAGAAAAGAAATTCAAACAATTAAATATTGTATTAAAACACCATAGCGGAATAAACCAGAGTGGATATTAAATTATACTATACTATTAAACCTGCTTTACATTGGTGTCCTATTTGCTCATTAGCTTGCAGGGTTCATTAGATTTGGGAATAAAAAAACTCTTTGCTGATATAACTAAAATTATAATGCTCATATAATTTAATCGATGTGTCTTCTTTTGTTTATAAATGCTATGGTTACTCCTAAGCCTCCTTCATGATAATTTCCAATTTCATATTTTTCAATTACAGGGCAATTATTAAGATACTCATGGACGGCTTTCCTTAGAATACCACCACTTTTACCATGTATAATCTTAATTCTAACAAATCCAGAGATTACACATGTATCAATAAATTTATCAAGTTCATATATAGCTTCATCTACTGTTTTATGCCTTAACATTATTTCTGGGATATCTATTCTAGAATATAACTCGGTATTAAAGCTAGGTAATGAACGACTATCTTTAGTTATATCTTTTTTTACAATTATAATTTTATCAATAGATGTTTTTATTATTTTATTTTCATTTTGTATTATTACAAATTTATCATCTATAAAAACTATTTCCCATATAAGGTTTGAATTAAGTAGTTTACAATATTTTTTTTCATTATTTATGTCCAAGGTGTTTACCTCCTTGAAAGATTATATCAAAAAAATAGAAACTTACCAACAAATATATTAAATATTAAAATAAAACAAGTAATATTTACTTATGAACTATGTTATGCTACAATTAAAGAACATTTAGAAAGGAAGAATTACATTGGTAAACAAGGAAAATATAAGGAACTTTAGTATAATAGCACATATTGATCATGGTAAATCGACACTTGCAGATAGACTTATTCAAATAACAGGAGCGATTGAAACTAGGGATTTAAAGGCACAAATGCTTGATAATATGGATATAGAACGTGAAAGAGGAATTACAATAAAATCTCAAGCAGTAAGAATGAAGTATATAGCAAAAGATAATAAAGAATATATATTAAATTTAATTGATACTCCTGGACACGTAGATTTTAACTATGAAGTATCAAGAAGTTTGGCAGCATGTGAAGGAGCGATATTAGTTGTTGATAGTGCACAAGGGGTGGAAGCACAGACGCTTGCAAATGTTTATTTGGCACTCGAAAACAACTTGGAAATAATACCAGTACTAAATAAAATAGACTTACCATCAGCAAGACCAGATGAAATTAAAGAGGAAATAGAAAATATTATTGGTATTGAAGCTATGGATGCTCCGTGTGTATCTGCAAAAAGTGGTATAAACATGGAAGCTGTTCTTGAAGAAATAGTAAACAAGGTTCCAGCTCCAAAGGGGGATGTTAATGCCCCAACCAAGGCGCTTATATTTGACTCTGTCTATGATAACTACAAGGGTGCAGTAGCTCATGTTAGAATTATGGATGGGAAAATATCAAAAGGTGATGAAATACTTACAATGTCAAATGGAGTAGTATATGAAGTTGTTGAAATAGGATATTTTAAAGTTGGAGGATACGTAGAAGCAAAAGCTTTAGAAGCTGGTGAAGTAGGATATATAGCAGCAAGCATAAAGAATGTATCAGATATAAGAGTAGGTGACACAATAACTCAAAAGAGTAAACCGGCAACTGAACCATTGGAAGGATATAAAGAAGTAAAATCAATGGTCTATGCAGGAGTATTCCCGGCAGATGGCAGTGATTATGAAGAATTAAAAGAAGCATTAATGAAGTTGAAATTGAATGATGCATCATTAAACTATGAATTAGAATCATCAGCAGCACTAGGTCATGGATTCAGATGTGGATTTTTAGGTTTGTTGCACATGGAAATAATTCAAGAAAGAATAGAGAGAGAACATGATATAAGTATAATAACTACGGCACCAAGTGTAATTTATAAAATGTACAAAACAGATGGAGAAGTATTAGAATTATATAATCCAGCAGATATGCCGAGTAGTCAAGAAATCGATTATATGGAAGAACCTATAGCAAAAGCAGATATAATTGTTCCTAAAGAATATGTAGGAAATGTTATGGAACTTTCACAAGAACGTAGAGGAAAGTTTATTAATATGAAATATATAGACGATAATCGTGTTACGCTAGAATATGAAATCCCTCTTAATGAGATAATATATGACTTTTTTAATAGCTTGAAATCTCGTTCTAAAGGATATGCATCTTTTGATTATGAAATATCGCATTATGAAAAATCAAACCTTGTAAAATTAGATATATTATTAAATGGCGATATAGTAGATGCACTTTCGTTTATAGTACATAGAACAAACGCTGAAACAAGAGGAAGAAAAATAGCAGGGAAGCTTAAGGATATTATACCAAGACATTTATTTGAAATACCTATACAAGCAGCAATAGGAGGAAAAGTTGTAGCAAGGGAAACCGTAAGAGCATTAAGGAAAGATGTCCTTGCAAAATGTTATGGTGGAGATATTTCTAGAAAGAAAAAGTTATTAGAAAAACAAAAAGAAGGAAAAAAGAAGATGAGACAAGTAGGTAATGTTGAGTTACCACAAGATGCATTTATGACAGCCCTTAAAGTTGATGAATAAAAAATCTAGTATCTATAGTTATAGATACTAGATCAAATCAGTAGAAAAACTTGAAAATTCCAGAAATTAAATAAATGATAATAACAAAAATAAATATGACACATATTATTTTTATAAAACATCCTGTAAGGTTTATAAAAAGCTTAAAAACAATGTATAAAATGAACAGTTCAAAAACAATTAAAAAGAACGTATGTAGGAACATATTAACAACTCCTATGAAAATGTTTTATTAAATATATTATCGTTATATCATATTATATATCAAATAGAAAGGAGAATTTAAAATGCCAACCATATATGGTAGAAATCCAATTAAAGAGTTATTAGCTTCAGACAAGACGATTAATAAAATATACATACAAAAAGGAGTAAAAGATTTGTATGATATTAAAAATGAAGCTCTTGAGAAAAAGGTAATAGTAGTAGATAGTGATAAATATAAACTTGATAAGCTTTCAGGTAATGGAGTTCATCAAGGAATAGTTGCGTCATATACAGAATACAAATATTATGATGTAGAAGATATAATAGAACATGCAAAAAAAAGGAAGGAAGCACCATTTATAGTTATATTAGATAAAATAGAAGACCCACAGAATTTAGGTGCGATTATTAGAACTTCTGAATGTATGGGAGCTCATGGAGTTATAATCGCTAAAAGAAATGCAGTGGCGATTAATGATACCGTAGAAAAGGTAGCAGCAGGTGCTTGTAGCTATATGAAGGTTGCAAGAGTTGCTAATATAACAGAAACAATCAAGAAACTAAAAGAAAAAGGATTATGGATATATGCACTTGATATGGATGGGGAAACTGAAATTTATAATTACGACTTAAAAGGAGGAGTTGGAATTGTAATTGGAAACGAAGGAAATGGAGTATCCAGATTAGTGAAAGAAAATTGTGATGTTATTTTAAAGATTCCAATGAAAGGGAATATAAATTCTTTAAATGCATCTGCTAGCCTAGCTATGGTTTCTTATGAAATATTTAGACAAAACAATATGTGATTTAAACAAATATAAAGAAATAAAAATTAGTAAAATTTTATAAAATAAAATTAAATTTTAAAATATTAAACAAAAAACTAAAAAATCATAGACAAATGCAAAAATAAATAGTATAATTAAAATGTGGTAAGTAACAAATTAAAACCACATTTTTTATACTTAAAAAGACAATGGTAGACATAATATAAGTGACCAAAAAACAAAATTTAAAAAAAGCAAAAAAAATGTCGAATTTCATTGACAAAGAAAAAACCTTATGTTAAAATCTATCTTGCTCACAGTTAGTTGAGCTTAGCACATTGAAAAATAAAGAGTAAGTAAAGCCAAGCAATCGTAATGGAAACATAACGAGAGCGTACAAATCAAAAAAGTAAATATAACGGTAGCGAAAGTTACTGAAAAAGAATTAAAACAA
>JAQUBQ010000128.1 GCA_028686615.1 Clostridia bacterium
TCAAAAATATTAGAAAATTTTATATCACCATATGATGCAAGTATAGTAGAAAAAATAAATGAACAAGGAATGAATATAGTTCGGAAAATTAAAAATGGATGAGTTTGGCTTTAGAAAAACTAGTTACGCAAGTAGTGCAGTTTTAAAAGGTTTTTGTGATGCTGCTGTAGTTACAGATATTGGCGGAGAAAGTAGAATATCTGCAGTAACAAATGGCTTAATAGCATTTAAGTCTACATTTGGCCTTGTATCAAGATACGGGATTCCTATGAGTTCGTCATCTTTAGAGCAAGTAGCTATAGTTACAAAAGATGTTAAACAAGTAGCAGAAGTTTTAAATGTAATAGCAGGACATGATTCAAGAGATTCTAATTCTGCAGATATAGAAACTAAAAACTATGTTAACGAGCTAGGGGAAGCAATTAAAGATTTAAAAATAGGATATATAGAAGAGTTTATCGAAGGAAACGAATACATTTTAGATATAGCTAAAAAATATCAGGATATGGGAGCAAGCGTATCACAATGTAAACTGGAATTTGATAAATACCTACTAGCAACATATTATATTTTATCAAGTGCAGAAGCAAGTTCAAACCTTGCTAGATATGATGGAATAAGATACGGACATAGAACCCAAAATTATAAAGGTCTTAAGGATATATATATAAATAGTAGAGGAGAAGGTTTTGGAGAGGAAGTAAAAAGAAGAAACATCTTTGGAACATACTTTTTAACTGACAACAATATGGAAAAATATTATAATAAAGCCAATAAGGTTAGAACTTTAATAAAAAGAAAACTAGATGAGTTATTTAAAGATTTTGATATACTTTTAATCCCAGCTGTTAATACAAACTATGATAAAGTTACAGAAAATCATCCTGTATATCCATACATTGAAGAAAAGCACACATGTATTGCTAATTTAGGAGGACTACCTGTCATATCAATTCCTTGTGGGGAAAACAAAGGTTTTGAATTAATAGGAAGGCATTATGAAGAAAGTACAGTTTTAAATGCAGCTTATGCATATAAAGGAGGGAATGAGTAATGAGTAAACAAGATTATGAAGTAGTTATAGGACTAGAAGTACATGCAGAACTTTCTACAAAAACAAAAATATTTTGTTCTTGTTCTACAGAATTTGGCGGAGAACCTAATTCTCATTGTTGCCCTGTTTGTACTGCAATGCCGGGAGCAGTTCCAGTACTTAATGAAAAGGTTGTAGAATATGCTGTTAAAGCAGGTCTTGCAACAAATTGCAAAATATCTAATCTTTGTTGGCAAGATAGAAAAAACTATTTTTATCCTGATATGCCTCATGCATACCAAGTTTCTCAAGCAAGGGAACATATATGCCAAGAAGGTTATGTTGAAATTGAAACAGAAGAAGGATCTAAAAAGATAAGACTTATAGAAATACATATAGAACAAGATGCAGGAAAGCTAAATCATGGACAATATGGTGAAGGAAGTTTAGTAGACTTAAATAGAGCAGGAGTTCCTCTAATAGAAATAGTTTCATATCCAGATATGAGATCTGCAGAAGAAGTAGAAAGTTATTTAAGAACATTAAAATCAATATTAGAATATATAGAAGTATCTGATTGTAAAATGCAGGAAGGGTCTTTAAGAGCTGATATAAACATTTCTGTACGTAAAAAAGGAGATACAGAATTTGGACCAAAAGTTGAAATGAAAAACATGAATTCATTTAAATTTATAGTTAATGCTATAAATTATGAATCTAATAGACAAATAGAATTAATGGAAAAGGGAGAAGAAGTTTTATCTGAAACTGTTAGATGGGATACTACAGAAGAAATAACACTTCCAATGAGAGATAAAGATTCTGCAGCATATAGATGTTTCCCTGAGCCTGAGCTTCTTCCTATAGTACTTACAGAAGAATATATAAACAGTATTAGGGATAACTTACCAGAACTACCAGAAGCTAGAAAAACAAGGTATATGGCAGAGTATGGCTTAAATGAATATGATGCAAAGCAAATAACATCATCAAAATATATGGCTGAATTTTTTGAAAAAGCAGAAGCAAAATGTAAAAATGCTAAAATTGTTGCTAATTGGTTAATGGGAGATATTTCAAGGAAATTAAAAGAGGCAGAACTAGAAATTAATGAAGTTAAATTCACAGCAGAAAACTTAGGAGAAATGATAGAACTTATAGATAAGGGAACTATATCATCTGCAATAGCTAAAAAGGTCTTCGAGACCATGTTTGAAACAGGTAAAGAACCCAAGACTATTGTAGAAGAACAAGGATTAGTTCAAATAACAGATGAAAGTGCAATTAAAGAAATAGTAATCAAGGTAATAGAGAACAATCCTAAATCTGTTGAAGATTATAAAGCTGGAAAAGATAAAGCAGTTGGATTTATAGTTGGTCAGGTAATGAAAGAATCTAGAGGTAAAGCAAATCCAGGTACAGTTAATAAATTAATATTAGAAGAGTTAAATAAATAAGAATAGTGTACAGGGCCAATACTAGCCCTGTGCAAATATATTGGGGTATAGCCAAGTGGTAAGGCATCGGATTCTGATTCCGACATTCCTAGGTTCGAA
>JAQUBQ010000129.1 GCA_028686615.1 Clostridia bacterium
TACAAAGAACATATAGTATAAAGGTAGTAAAAGAAAAAGATGAAGAAAAACTAGATGAGGATGGTATGCTAGTAATAAATCCATATGAAGAAGTTGGAATAGGAACAACTAAAGGGAAAGACATAAGTGCTTTTAGTATTTGGTTATTAGACATGTGGGATATACTTAAGTCCAATGCAGTTGTATTGCTGTTATATGCATTTATATGGATAGAAGTATTACAAGTAGTATATTTATATGAAAAGCTTAAAAAACAAGAGCAAAGATACAACACACCGTTAGAACCAGAAAATAAGAATAAACAACCAACTAGGAGAGGAAACATAAATGAAATAGAAGACAAAAAGGATAATAAAGAGGAAGAATAGAAAAATGGAGGTGTATATAAAAACACCTCTTTTTGATAAAAAAACAGAGAAAGTTAGAAAGGAATATTATTACAACAATATTACAACAATAATAAAATATAGTTACACTTTCTTTTTAAATCAACATAAAACCAATTAATTGTTGATTTCTTATGGTAATTGGTATAAATATACAATATGTAATGTTATGGAGGAATAAGATGGATAAAAATTTAGGAATACTTATGTATAAAGGAAAAATGTATAATTTAGATAACATGAACGAAGAAGAATTAGAAATATTAAAGGGCTCACTAAATAAAGATTACCAAAATTTAACTAAAAAGTTAAACATATTGGCTACAATATAAGGAGTGATAAATATGGAATATAATGAAAAGGTAGAAACAATAGATGAAACACAAAACGCAAGTAAAGAAGAGTTTATGCAAACTTTAGGGGAACTAGGGGAAGTAATGGGTAAACTTGGTATGGTTTCAATGGCAATTGTAAAAACAAAAGCTATAGAAAAAGGAGAAAGTTTTACTAAAGCAGTGGAAGACAAAATAAATGCAGCTTCAGAAGGCATAGATAAAAATTCAAAAGCATATGAAAAATACAAAGATGAAATTAGTAAAGTGAAAGCTGATTATAAAACAGCGTATGAAAAAATTGCTTCACATCATTTAAATAAGCAAGAAAAAATACAACTTGAAATAGCTGCACTCCAAGGTAAAATGGAAATGTGTTATGCGGATATAAGAATGGTAAATGAAGAAAAAGCAGAATATGTAGAGGATAATTCTACAACTATGAAAGAAGAAATAAGCGATACTAATAAAGAAATAGCAGGAATGAAAAAGGAAATAATGAAACGTGTTAAAAGAGGCAGCATGGAACAAGGTGATTTAGAAGAAGCAAGTAGGTTATTAAACGAATGTAAAGAAAAAGAAAATAATATTATAAATATAACTAATGCTGATAAAACAAAAATAGAAGAGTTTGATCAAAGGGCTATAAATAGTGAAGCAGAAATAATGGATATTGAGAACAAAATAGCAGAAATGAAGGAGTTCTCTCGTTACTTAGAAGATGAAAAGGATAGAAAAACAAATGAAATAATGGAAAATAGAGATAAAAGTTTAGCTAATGTTAAATCTAGCAAATCATTATTTGAAAAAGCAAAAATGTTTTTATCAAAAACATTCACTAGTAGTACTGCAAAGACAGAAAAGTTTTATCAAAACACACTTAAACCAATGGGAGCAAAAGTTAATCAATTTATAGATGAAAAAATAGAATCACTATTAGGATCAGACGATGAAATGTATAAAACATCAATTAATGAAATTGTCCCAGAAGAAGAACAATTTAAAGAAGAAAAGGGACCTAGAAAAAGCTTTAAAGATTTATGGCAAGATGCAAAAGATTACGGAACAAACTTAAAGATAGGAGTAAAAGAAAAATGGATGGATTTTACTCAAGAATTAAGTGATAAAGCTAAGGAATCTTATGAAAAAGATGTCCAAAAAGCAAATAAAAAAGACCAAGTGGAAATGGAAATATAAACATAAAGAACGCTAGCTACAGCGTTCTTTTTCACGAACAAGCTAAAATCCACATATAATACAGTATATTTAGTTAATATAGTAAGGAGGATAACAAATGTATTTTATGGATTTTATGAATAAATATAACGGAAAAAAAGTAGATTTTGACAGAGCTTATGGTGCACAATGTGTAGATTTATTTAGATTTTTTAATAGAGAAGTTTTAGAAATCAACCAACCTAAGTCTGTTGAAGGTGCTAAAGACTTTTGGTCAAGATATTCATATGATGTTAATTTATATAGTAATTTTGAAAAGATAAGTAACACATTAACTTTTGTTCCTAAAGAAGGTGATGTTGCGGTTTGGAATATGGGAAAATACGGGCATATAGCTATGTGTACAGGTGTAGGAGATACAAAGAAGTTTGAAGCCTTTGGACAAAATTATCCAGCAGGTAGTGCTTGTAAAAAAGTAACATTTAATTATAGCAACTTTTTAGGGATATTAAGGCCAAAAGCACAAGATAAGATAAAATCAAAGGCACATACTTTTTGGGTAATTGTAGAAAAGAAAGCAGCGAATGTTAGAAAACAACCTTCTCTAAAAGCAGCACTATCAGGAAGTAAAGTATTATATAAAGGGGATAAATTTGAAGCAGTTGGTATTGTAAATGGAGA
>JAQUBQ010000035.1 GCA_028686615.1 Clostridia bacterium
TTTTCAAAAGAATCCTTTACTCTATCAGTTAATTCCTTATGAACTTTTAAATATTCTTCTACATTCCCGGATCTTATAGCTTTCACTATTTCTACATTTTTTGATATTGCACAAGCTCTAGCTTGACAATTTATAGACTTTTCAGGATTAAAAAATATGTCTGTAAATGCATCATATTTATTAACACTATCTAGTAAATCATTTTCAATTAATGCTGATATATATATATAATCATAAAAAGCTGTTTTGGGTTCTATTGGCCAGCTTACATTTTCATTTTCAAATGAAACTAATTTACCGGATGTTTTTAATCTTTCATCTCTCTTTGCTTCTTTTGGAATTACATCTAACAAATCTTTATATGGTCCTCCATTTTCAAACTTTTTAGCTGCTTGAAATATATTCTCTATTCTAGCACCTTTCAATTTTAAGTTAAACGCACTTAATTTCACTCCATCAGGATTCTCTGATCTACTAGATACTTCAATAATCTTAGAATTAGTTCTTTCCTTTTTATATGATTCATGTAGTCCATCTATATTTTTTTTTGTTTGAGAGGCTGCAAAACCACCATGCCATTTAAATTCATATTCTTTTTCTATTAAATTTCCTTTTTGTAATGCAAAAACAGGTCTTTTTGCCATATTTTCCACTCCTTATATTTTTATTTACTATTTAAATATATAATAAAAATAAAGATAGTTCAATAACTTCTTAGCCATTTTACTATCTTAAACTATTATACATCTAGATTTTTTACATATTTTGCATTTTTTTCAATAAATTCTCTTCTAGGAGCTACTTCTTCGCCCATAAGAACTGTAAACATTTGATCAGCCAAAACAGCATCTTCAAGTTCCACTCTAAGTATTGTTCTTGTTTCTGGGTTCATTGTTGTTTCCCATAATTGTTCAGAGTTCATTTCTCCTAAACCTTTATATCTTTGTATATTGATGGATTCTCTTTTTATTCCATTTTCTTCAAACTCTATAAGTTTTTGTTCAAGTTCATCATCACTATAACAATAAATATCATTCATTCCTCTTTTTGCAAGTTTAAACAATGGTGGTTGAGCTATATATATATGCCCTTTTTCTACAAGTGGTCTCATATACCTAAAGAAAAATGTCAATAATAATGTTCTAATATGTGCTCCGTCAACGTCAGCATCGGCCATTAATATTATTTTTGCATATCTTATTTTTTCAAGATCAAAATCGTTTCCTATTCCTCCGCCTATTGCTGTTATAACTGGACTTAACTTATCATTTCCATATATTTTATCTGCTCTTGTTTTTTCAACATTTATCATTTTCCCCCACATAGGTAGAATAGCTTGAAATTTTCTATCTCTCCCTTGCTTTGCACTTCCTCCTGCAGAATCTCCCTCTACTAAATAAAGTTCACATTTACTTGCATCTTTTTCTTGACAGTCAGCAAGTTTACCTGGAAGAGTTGTTGATTCAAGAACATTTTTCCTTCTAACTAATTCCCTTGCTTTTCTAGCTGCTTCTCTTGCTCGTGCAGCCGCTAAGGCTTTATCTAAAATAGCTTTTGCTTCTTTAGGATTTTCTTCAAGATAATAGTTTAGTTTTTCAATAATTGTACTATTTACAATCCCTGTAACTTCACTATTTCCAAGTTTTGTTTTTGTTTGTCCTTCAAACTGAGGATCTTTAACTCTAATACTTACAATGGCTGTCATTCCTTCTCTTATATCATCTCCAGAAAGGTTTGAGTCCTTTTCTTTAAGTATATTAAATTTTCTAGCATAATCATTAAATGTTTTTGTTATACCTCTCTTAAATCCTTCTAAATGTGTCCCTCCTTCAATAGTATTAATATTGTTTACAAATGAATATATATTCTCACTATATGCTGTTGTATATTGAAAGGCTATTTCTACTTCTGTTTCTTTATCTGTTGATTCAAAATAAACAGGTTTTTTATGTACAGCTTCTTTTCCTTTATTTAGATATTCTACAAAAGATGTTATTCCTCCCTCATAATAAAATTCATATTTTTCTACTTCTGTATCTCTTTTATCTTCTAATGTTATTTTTAACTTTTTATTTAAAAAAGCCATCTCTCGAAACCTTTGAATTAATGTGTCAGTATTAAATGTTGTTACTGTAAATATATCTGCATCTGGTTTAAAAACAACTTTTGTTCCCCTTTTTTTACATTCTTCTATTTTTTTAAGATCTTGAACTTTTTTTCCTCTTTCAAACTTAATTTCAAAAAGACCATCTCCATTGCAAGCTTCTACTTTTAAGTTTGATGATAAAGCATTAACAACTGAAGCTCCTACTCCATGTAAACCTCCAGAAACTTTATATCCCTCTCCGCCAAACTTACCACCAGCATGTAATATTGTATAAACAACTTCCACTGCTGGTATTTTCATTTTATGATGAATCCCAAGAGGTACTCCTCTACCATTATCTTTTACACTAATACTATTATCTTCTAATATTTCAACATTTATTTCATTACAATATCCTGCAAGTGCTTCATCAACTGCATTATCTACTATTTCATATACTAAATGGTGTAATCCTCTTTCAGATGTACTACCAATATACATTCCTGGTCTTTTTCTAACTGCTTCTAAACCTTCCAATACTTGTATTTGTGACTCATTATATTCTGCCATTAATTAAACCTCTTTTCCATTTTTATAGTTCTTATTCTATCACTCTTTTTTTATTTTTTCAACTTTACCTTTTGAAACTTTAAAAAATGTTACATTTTCTAATTCTTCTAAACCTTCTTTTTCAGTGGTTGTTATAACTGTCTGATAATTAGTTATATATTTTAAAAGGTATTGGATTCTGCTTTTATCTAATTCAGATAAAACATCATCTAAAAGAAGTATTGGATTTTCTTCCTTTTCTTCTTTTATTATTTCAAGTTCTGAAAGTTTTAATGTAAGTAATGCTGTTCTATTTTGTCCTTGCGAACCATATATATTCACTTCTAAATCATTAATATATATTAATATATCATCTCTTTGTATCCCTTTACTTGAACTTTTTTTAAATATATCTTGTTCCCTTTGTTTTTTTAGAAGTTTTAAAATTTCTTCTTTATTTAAATCTAAAAAATCTGTTTGATATTTTATTTTAATTTCTTCTAAATCATTAGTAAGTTCTTTTTGTATTATTTCTGCATATTTTTGAATTTTATTTATGATTAATTTTCTTTCATTTACAATATATTTTATATATTCAGTTAATTTTTCATCAATAACATCTAAATAATTTATATCTATTTTGCTTTTCTCTAATCTTAATGTTGCATTTTTAAGTAGTAACAATTTATTATACTCTTGTAATTTAATTAAATATTGTTTTGAAAGTTGACTTAGCAATATATCTATAAATTTTCTTCTATTTTTAGGAGAACCTTTTATAATATCTAAACTTTCGGGTGAAAAAACAACAATATTATAATTTCCTATATAATTAGAAAGTTTTTTAACAGCTATTTCATCTTCTTTAACTACCTTTTTATTGATATTAGAAATATATATTTGTGTTTTCTTTTTGTTGTTTCTTTTATCCACATAATCCACAAAAATATTGGTGAAATCTTTATTAAATTTAATAACTTCTATATCTTTGTTAGTTCTATATGATTTAGTTATACTAGATACATATATTGATTCTAATATATTGGTTTTTCCGCTTCCATTCTTACCAAAAAATAAATTAATGTTTTTTGAAAGTTCTATTTCAGCGTTTTCATAATTTCTAAAATTAACTAATTTAACGTTAGTAATAATCATTTTTATATCCTCTATTTTAATCTTGTCTTAGTTTTACTGGTAAAACCATGTATATATAATCATTTCCATGAACTTCTTTTATTATCATTGGAGATATATTAGTTGTAAATTGTAATATTATTTCATCATTTTCAATAGCTTTTAATGCTTCTATAAGATATCTTGGATTGAATCCTATTTCTAATTCTTTTCCTTCTACTACACTAACAATGTTTTCTTTAGCATCTCCTGCTTGGCTAATACAAGAAACTTCTATACCTTCCATATTAATTAATATCTTTATAGGAGCTTTCTTCTCTTTTTCAGATACTTCTCTTGAAAATAATGAAACTCTATCTAGTGATTCTAATAATTGTTTAGTTTTAATTTTAATTTTAGTTTCAAATTCATTTGGTATAACTGAATTATAATTTAAAAATTCTCCTTCTATAATTCTACTTACAACTATACAATTTCCCATTTCAAATAGTGCCTGATTACGATTTACACCTATTTTAACTGTTTGTTCTTCATCATCAGAAAGAATTTTAGTTAATTCAGATAATGTTTTTCCTGGTATTATAGCTTTAAAATTATTAGAAGAATCTAACAATTGTTGTCTTAATGCCATTCTAAAACCATCTATTGCTACTATTTTTAATATATTTTCCTCTACAGTTACTAAAGCTCCTGTATACACTGGTCTATTTTCATCTTGGCTTGTAGCAAAGATTGTCTTTTTAATCATTTCTTTAAATATACTTTGTTTTATTATTATACTATTATCAACATTAAACACAGGAAGCTTTGGATAATCTTCCGCATTCATAGTAGATAATTTAAAAATACCACTTGCAGACTTTATTATAAATATACTTTCTTTTAATTCAAAAGTTATATGTTCTGATTCTAATTTACGTATTATTTCATTAAACATTTTACTGTCTACAACTATTTTTCCTTCTATTTCTATTTCAGCATTTATAACATATTCACTACCTAATTCTAAATCATTAGTTGTGAATTTTACTTTATCCCCTATTGTTTCAATTAATATACCTTCTAATATTGGCATTGTTGTTTTTGTAGATGCTGTTTTAGTAACACTACTTAAACAAATTAATAAATCATTTTTATTACATTTAAACTTCATTTTTTTTCTCCTCTCAAAAATATATCTGATAGTATATATATATATATTATATTTAGTAGTAGTAGTAGTAGTACCTGTGGATTATGTGGAAAACCCTTACAAAGCATTACCAACACAAGATTTACTACTGTTGATAAACCTGTGGATAACGTGTTAATATTATCCACAGAACACTTGTTTTGTGTGGATAAGTTAGATAAAAAGAATTATCCACAATGTTATTCACAGGATATCCACAGAAAAATGTGTACAACTTCACTCCATGTAACAATATATATACAATCTTGTAATAATCTCGTAATATATATCTCTATACGCTGATAGATAAGGATTTTTTAATATCATCTATCAACTCTCTAGCCTCTTCATTATTTTCATATTCATTTGAAATTTTAGAATATGCGTGGAGTACAGTAGAATGATCTCTTCCTCCAAAATCTTTCCCTATACTTGGAAAAGTCATGTTTATAAGTTCCCTACATAAATACATTGCTATTTGTCTTGGATATGCTACATTATTTGATCTTTTTTCACTTAACACATCACTTACTTTAATATTAAAAAACTTACATACAACTTGAATTATTAAAGTACTAGTTAATATTTTTGTGTTTTTAACTAATATAGATTCTATTGTATTATCTATTATTGCATCAGTTAATTCTTTATTAGTAAAAGAAGTATAAGCAATTAACTTATTAAAAACTCCTTCAAGTTCACGAATATTTGAAGTTACTTTAGTTGCTATCTTTATTAAAACATCATCAGCTATAACATATCTTTCTTTTTCAGCTTTTTTTCTTAATATTGCAAGCCTTGTTTCATAATCAGGTGCTTGTATATCAACAGCAAGTCCCATTTCAAAACGAGTTTTTAGTCTATCCTCTAACATGTTGATCTCTTTAGGAGCCTTTTCACTTGTAAGAACAATTTGCTTACCACCCTCAAATAAAGTATTAAAAGTGTGGAAAAATTCTTCTTGGCATTTTTCCTTTCCAGCTAAAAACTGAATATCGTCAATTAATAACAAATCAATTTTTCTATATTTATTTCTAAAAGATTCACTAGAGTTATTCATTATTGCAGAAACAAGTTCATTTGCAAAGTTTTCTCCGTGTTGTATATATGATGCTAAAATTTGTATGAGATTCTGCAATGCTATGACCTATAGCTTGCATTAAGTGAGTTTTACCAAGCCCTACTCCACCATATATGAATAATGGATTGTATTTTAATCCTGGATTTTCAGAAACAGATGCTGCGGATGCGTGTGCAAATCTATTGTTAGTTCCTACAATATAGTTTTCAAAGGTATATTTTTGATTTAAACCAATTGCATGTTGAATTATATTTGAATTCTTTTTTAAATCTTTGCACTTGTCTTTATTCTTTTCATCTACAGTTTTTGTTTCATATATATTTTCATTAGTTTCTTTAGAATTTTCATTATCATTTGAGCTCTCTTTAGACTCAAAAACAATGATATAATTCTTTTTTGTCAGAAAAGTTAATGTATTCTGAATTAAATCTAAATATTTCTTAGATAGTACTTCTATATGGTAATTTGAAGGTGCTAAAAAACAAATGGTATTTTCATCAGAAAGCCTAGGGACCATGACTTCAACGTATGTTTTATATCCAACTGGAGAGATTTCATCTTGTAATATCTCAAGTGCCTGCTCCCAAGTTTTCATAAAAATTTCTCCCATATTTAACCTCCTTTTTAAAAAGTTATCCACAAAGTTATCCACAGGTGTTGATAACTTTAACACAACATGAAATGATACAAAAATTATATGTGACATAAAGATGTGAATTAATAAATTTTTGTAAAAAATACGTCATAAATTTATTCTAATATATCAGAGATTTGGTGAAAAAACAAGTATAAATAATAAAAATAAAATATGTTGTAATATTATATAGATATAGAGTTTAAAGGGAAAAACCTTATATTGAAAAAAGTAAAAAAACAAAATAAATACACACATTATGTTTACTACCTTAACTATTTTTTCAAATTATACATAATTTATATTTAATATTTTAAATTTAATTGTTGACAGTGTGAAAAAACTATAGTATAATTACGTGGAAAAATTTCACTTAAAATACTTGGAGGTGTAAACAGATGAAAATGACATTTCAACCAAAAACAAAACAAGCTAAAAGAGAACACGGTTTTAGAAAAAGAATGAGAACTGCTGGTGGAAAAGCTGTTTTAAAGAGAAGAAGAGAAAAAGGCAGAAAAAAAATATCATATTAATAAAAATATAAGGGTATATATAATTATCCTTTATTTTTTTTATATTTTATGTTAATATAAATATATATTGAAAAGGTGGTAATATGATATTTACAAAATCATTAAAGGGTAGTTATTATTTTAAAAGACTTTTAAGAAAAGGAAAATATAGTTCTAGTGCCAATATAACAGTATATGTATTAGATAATAAAAGAAATAAAGTTAACAATTATCTAGGGATATGCGTAAGTAAAAAACATGGAAACAGCGTAGTAAGAAATAAATTGAAAAGATGGGCAAAAGAATCACATAAAGAAGTAGAAACTAGGCTATCTAAGGGAAAACAAATAATTGTTTTATATAAAAAAAACATAAATATAGATAAAATAAATTTTAATACTATAATAAAAGAATTAAAACAAAATTATTTAAATTTAGGAATAATGAATAATGTGGAAAATAATGAAAAAAATTAATTATTTACTTAAAAGTTTAATAATATGGTCGATAAATAAGTACAAAGTTATTGTGTCACCATTTACAAAAAGAAGCTGTAAATACTATCCGACATGTTCAAATTATGCTATTTTAGCTATTGACAAACATGGTATAATAAAAGGCAGTATAAAGGCAATTTGGAGAATAATTAGATGTAATCCGTTTTCAAAGCGGAGGAGTAGATTTGTTAGAATAAGATTAAGGAGTTATAAATAGATGATAAATGCAATAGCAAACTTATTTGGTGCAGTTGTAAAGGTTATATATAATGCAGTGGGGCAAAATTATGGTTTATCAATAATAATATTTGCAGTTATATCAAAATTAATAATGTTTCCACTTAGTTTAAAACAGGCAAAAGCAGCTAAAAACATGAAAAAGATAGCACCAATGGAGCAAGAAATAAGAAAAAAATACAAAGGAAACAATGAAAAGTTAGGAATAGAATTACAAAAACTATATAGTGAACACAAGGTTAATCCTTTAGCAGGGTGCTTACCAGCATTAATACAAATACCAATAATACTTGCTATGTTCTATATTGTGAAACAGCCACTTACATATATTAAACAATTACCAAAAGAAAAAATAGAAGAATATGTAATTGAAATGAGAGCAGATGAGGATAAAGAGAAAAAAGTAACGGATAGTGAATTAAAAAATAGTGAATTGGAAATAGCAGCAAAGAAGAAAATTTTAAACATGAAATTTGCAGGAATAAATTTTGGGGACATACCATCAAAGTCATTAGCTAAGGGGATTCCAGAAAAAGAAAGGCCTAGTTATCTTACTTTAATAATACCTATTTTAAGTTTGATATCCACAATTATTCAAACAAAAATAACACAAAGGAATTCAAACCTTACTGAAGAACAAAAAGAGCAACAAAAGACAATGAGTATGATGATGCCTTTTTTATCGGCATACATAGCCTACATAATGCCATTAGCATTAGGAATATATTGGCTTATAGGAGGCATAGTACAAGTAATATTACAAATAGTAATTGATTTTATGATAAATGGAAAACAAGAAGGTACAGTTGCAAAATTATTATCTGGGGGGGAGAAGAATAATGAAAAGAGTAACGGAACAAGTAGCTAAAACAGTTGAAGAAGCTGTAAGAAAAGGACTTGAAGAATTAAAAGTACCAAAAGATTATGTTAAAATAGAAGTGTTGGAAGAACCAAGTAAAAGCGTTATGGGATTTTTATCAAGCAATCTTGCAAGGGTAAGATTAATAGTTGATAGAAAACTTGATGATGCAACGGTTCAGGCAACAGCGCAAAAAGCAGATGCTATAGTTAGTAAAGTTTTTGAAATAATGAAAGATGAATCAAAATATGATATAAAAAATAAGGATGGAAAAGTTGAAGTTATAATAAGTAACAAGGATAGTGCGCATCTTATAGGATATAAAGGAAGAACCATTGAAGCTTTCCAATCAACAATAAACTCTATTCTTCAAAAGGATACTGAAGAAAATGCAAAAGTGTTTATAGAAGTAAATGATTATAAGAAAAATAAAGAAGAAAAGCTTAAAAATTTAGCTAATAAAATGGCGGATAATGTAGTTAGGTTTAAAAAGATAATTAAATTAGAGCCTATGTCTGCATATGAGAGAATGATAGTACACACAGCACTTTCAGGCAGAAAAGATATTGAAACAGAAAGTATTGGAGAAGAGCCAAGAAGAAGAATAATGATAAAAATAAGAAGATAAGGAATTTTAAAAGTTCAGACAAAGTCTGACTTTTTTGTGAGGTGAAATTAAAGTTATGTTAACAGATACAATAGCGGCAATAAGTACAGGAGGAAATAATACAGGAATTAATATTATTAGAATAAGTGGAGAAAATTCTAAAAAAATAATTAATGAGATTTTTACATCTAAAGATAAACTAGATCATCAAAAAATTATATATGGTAAAATAAAGGATAATGAAAAGATAGTAGATGAAGTGCTAGTGTCTTGTTTTAAAGCTCCTAATTCTTTTACAGGAGAAGATGTTTATGAAATAAATTGTCATGGTGGAAGAAGAATAACATTAGATATTTTAGAAATTGTTTTAAAAAAGGGTGCTAGAATAGCTGAAGCAGGAGAGTTTTCAAAAAGAGCATTTTTAAATGGTAAAATGGATTTGTCAAAAGCTGAATCTATAATAGATATTATAAATGCAACAACTAAAAAGCAAACCAATATAGCTATCGAACAATTAAATGGTGGAGTTTATGATGTTATAAAAGAAGAAAGAGATAAACTAATAGAAATGCTTGCTCATATAGAAGTAGGAATAGATTATCCTGAATATGATTATGAGGAACTAACAATAGAATCTATGAAAGAGATGTTAGAAACTATAAAAAATAAATTAGTAAAGTATATTGAAACATATAAAGAAGGAAAGTACATTAAGTCAGGGATAAATATAGCTATACTTGGGGGTACAAATGCAGGAAAGTCATCATTACTTAATCTTTTAGCTAAAGAAGATAAAGCTATAGTTACAGATATAGAGGGAACTACTAGAGATATAGTAGAAGAAACAGTTATTATAAATGATGTACTATTAAACATATTTGATACTGCAGGAATTAGAGATACAGAAGATGTAGTAGAAAAAATAGGAATACAGAAAAGTAAAGATATAATAAAAAAAGTAGACTTGATAATTCTTGTTGTAGATTCACTAAAAGGTTTTACAGAAAAAGATGAAGAAATTCTTAAATTAATTAAGGAAAACAATAAAGAATATATAATATGTTTAAACAAGATAGATCTTTCATGTGAAAACGAAAATAAAAAAGAAACAGAAGCTCTTAAAAGGGCCATACAGACATCTTTCTTATTAAACCAGGGTACAGACACTCTTAAAGATAAAATCGTCGAAATATTCAATTTAGGACGAATCGATGAAAATAAAGACTTGATAATAGTGAATGAAAGACATTATCACTTATTACAAAAAGCAAAAAAACATATAGAAAAGGCAATTAATATATCTAA
>JAQUBQ010000130.1 GCA_028686615.1 Clostridia bacterium
TATTTCTTAAGGGACTTAAAAAAGGAACTTCTGTCCTTTAAAAAATAAATAAAATGTATTATTAGAAGTTCCCATAAATAAAAAAAGGGGGGCTTGACTTTTTGAAGTATAAAACCTATTGATGATTATCAAATAGTTAAAAGGTTAATATTAGTGTTTTGGATTTTTACCGGACAACAATGAAAAAAAATGTATATTTGCAATATTAATTTTAAAATATAGATTATGTATTTCCAAACTAAAGATGACAATAAAATAATTGTCAATGTTTTATTGTTCGTTATTTATTTAATCGCGCTACTTCCTTTAACTCAAATTGGCTTTACTACAAGTGATGATATGGATAATTTTCTCCTTTCAGAAAACATTTCATCCCCTTTTTTATATGGATATTCATTATCTTTTAAGCTTAGTAGATTTTATAATATATTTACAGGATGGGTATATTTTATTCCTTATCTTATTGATTCTAAATTATATTTTGATATAATTTTTATACTTCCATTCGTAGCTTGCTTTATTTTATTTGTAAATCTCATTAAAAAGATTTTTAATAATTATTCTTTAACTCTATTGAGTGCTTTATTTCTTGCCGCAAATTTTCAGATTGCTGCTTACCATTCAATAACTTCGGCATATCCTTTCTATTTTACATTTCCTTTTTGTTTGAGTATTATATCAATCCATATAATGCTATCATATTATAAAAATAGACGATTCTATTTATTAATAATCTCTTCCATAATACTCTTTTTTAGTTCGATGTTTTATGAATCATTCTTAAGTTATTTTGTGATTCCTATTATAGTTTCGATATCCAAAAATAATTTTTTTAACGAGATAAATAAAAACAAAATCAAAATAATACTTAAGGAATTATCGCCCTTTTTATGTCTATTAATATTCTATTTGATTGTTTATATTATTTACAGAGAAAATCATCCAATAAAATATTGGGGAAGTAAGTTTCCTGGAGATTTTAATGTTTTTATTGCTCTTAAATCTGCTACTCAATTGGGCTTTTATTCAATTCCATTAAATGTTTTCTGTGATTTGAAAAACATATTTACAACTTATTCTATGGATTTCAATAATGAATTCTCTTTATTTAAGATAGGTATTGTCTCTTATATACAAGGAATACTTGTTTCTTTATTAGTTTTCTATTCTCTCATGAAATATAAAAAGATAAATAATAAAACACTAATTCTTTCTTTCTTTCTTGGAATATTAACATATTATTTACCTCTTTTACCTCTTTCAGTAAGTTCTAAATATTTTGATCAAAATCTATATAATTATGTCCCTACTTTTTTTGCTTCGTTTGGTGTGTGTATTTCATTTATTTCTTTAATTTTTTTATTGTTAAATTTACTGGGAAGATATAAGTTTTATAGATTTATTTATATATTTTCAATTACTCTTTCAATGTTTTTCTTAACTCTTTTAACAAACTATTCAAATAATATTGTAGCTAAAGATTTAGAATATTCAAATTATAGACTACAATTGACTGAAGGAGTATTTAAATCAAATATATCTAATAAATTCATAAACGATCCAATTTGTATGGAAGAGGCTCATAATACTTCTTCTATTATGGGTAAATGGATAACTGGACAATTATTCACTTGGGAAAAATATATTGATAAAACAACATTAAAGAAAGTTAATGTCTATGAAAAATATGAAAATTTTTACCAGAATTTTCATGATAAAGATTCTGTTGTATGGGTAGCTTATTTCCGTCAAGCTCAAAAAACTAAAGATGCCTTAATGTTTTTTGTTAAAACAAAAGGTGAACTATTAACAAAAAATCAAAAAGACATTACTGCAGATACTATAATTGTTTATTATCTCTCTCCATATAAAAAATTCAATGTTTCTTTTGCTACAAAAAATATATCCGACACTTATATTAATGATGTAAAATTAAATAATACAGAAACATATTATTCAACTAATATTACATTTAACAATAGAGACGAAATATCTTGTTTTGAAATTTCAGGGGAACAAATAATTATTTCTTCCTTAAATATCAATAATATATTAAATTATGGAGAAGAAATAAATTTGATCTATTAGTAACGAAAGTCTATTTATAATCTACTATATCGAAATTATCAAATGGCTCTGTATTGGATTGTATCTTTTTATCCTTTAAATCTATCCCATAAAAATAAATATCAATTCCTGAAGATTTAATCCAAACGTATTTATTCATTAGGAAATTAAAGAAATATTTAGATGAACTTTGAGCATTGAGTTTTGCAATTGAATAAGCATCCTCTTCTTTAATTTTCCGTCGTGCGGGATTTGCAATCCCGCACTTTATTATTATTAGGATTTGTAATCCGATACTTATTCATAAATATCATTTTATCACTTCAACCTTTAATATTCCTTTCCCTGATGCATAATCAATCGCAGAACTATATTTATATTCTTCTGGCAAATTTACAAATTCTTCTTTAACTGGGTTATTATGAATGTAATTTAATTTCTGTTGAAGATAGTCATATAAGAATATTTCTTGGCAATCA
>JAQUBQ010000036.1 GCA_028686615.1 Clostridia bacterium
ATTTTTTGTGTTATATTATTCATAGAAGTACCTCCGTGATATTTTTTTGATTTAGTAAACCAATTATATCATATCGGTACTTCTATTTTTTTATTTTACTGACATATGTTTGTTTAACCTATAAAATTTATTTTGATTAATTTTATATGAATAATTTAAATATAAGGGCAAAAAAAATAGAGATATGATGGACCTGCCGTCCTAACATTTCTCTATTTATTCATTTTCTATAACATATCTCTTTAATTTTCCGTCTTTAATTTCGCCAAGCCCAGAATATTTATTTCCATTATATACTCTAACTAATTTGTCCGTTTCCTCGAAATTAATTTTAACACCATTTAAAAATTTTGAATATTCATCTTTTTTAAGTGATATTTTCTTTAATTCTTTGTAATACTCTTCTATGGTTACTATGTTTTTAAGCATCTCTTTATATTCCATTCTTAAAAATTCATATAAACCTATACTATCTTTAATATCAAAGTTACCATTTTTTAACCTTGTAAGTTCAAGCATTGTTGCCCCACAACCAATCTTTTTACCAATGTCATTTACAAGCGTTCTTATATATGTTCCTTTTGTGCAGTGCACATCAAATATTACTTCTCTTTTTCTCAAATCTACTGCTATATTATCAATATTATATATTTCTATATTTCTTGCTTTAAGTTTTACTGTTTTTCCTTCTCTAGCGTACTCATATGCTCTTTTTCCATCTACTTTTATTGCACTATATTGAGGTGGTATTTGTTCTTGAACTCCAATAAATCTTTTAATTCTTTCCCTAATATATATTTCATCATTTTTTATAACTGATGCAAAAACAATTCTTCCGGTTATATCGTAAGTATTTGTTTCAACTCCAAGAAGTAATTTAACTCTATATACCTTATCTTCACCCATTAGTTCATTTGATAATTTCGTAGCATCTCCAATTATAATTGGAAGAACACCTGTAGCTATTGGATCTAACGTCCCTGTATGTCCAACTTTTGAACCTTCAAATATCTTTTTCACAACATCAACCACGTCATAAGATGTGATTCCTGCTGGTTTATTTATATTTAGAATCCCTGTTACTTTCAATTTTATAGCTTCACTCCTATTAATTCTATTACTTCTTTCATCACTTCATCTACATCATTATGTATAGTAAACCCTGCTGCTTTTATATGACCACCGCCACCATAAGATGCTGCAATTTCTGCTACATTTATATCATATTTAGAACGAAGACTGACTTTGTGGTCTCCATTTTGAAGTTCCCTTACATAGATTGCAACTTCTGTTCCTGCTACTGATCTTATATTGTTAGTTACTCCATCTGCTTCTTCTTCTATAAGTCCAAAATTATTTATATCATTCCATTCTACCTTTGTGTATCTTACTTTTCCATTATAAAAGCTTTGCATGTTTTCTATTGCTCTTCCAATAAGCCTTAATTTTCCTTCTTTTATTGTATCATTAAGCATAATACAAATATTCTCAAAATCAATACCAGTTTCTATTAAATTTGCTACAATTCTATGAGTTTTTGGCGTAGTTCTCTTATAATTAAAACTCCCTGTATCAGTTAAAATTCCCATATAAATATATTTTGCTATGTCTTTTGTTATTTTTATGTTTTGATTTTCAAAAAATTCATAAATTATTTCGCATGTTGCAGGAGATTCATTATTTATAATTTTAACATCTGCTTTTACATCTTTAATAACTGTATGATGATCTATTACAAGCGTTTTTTTAGCTTTTTTAAGTTCATCTGGAAGTATTGCAACCCTTTCATAATCTGATGAATCAACACATATTAAAAGGTCTATTTCATTTTCTTCTATATAAGGTTTTGAGTTTTTAACATCTTCTAAAAACTCATATCTATCTGCATACTTTGGCATAAGTACTTCTATCTTTTTATTCTTATCTAAGTTTTTTATCATATGATACATTGCATATGAACTACCAATGGCATCTCCATCAGGAACTAAATGAGATACTATATATATTTTATTACTATTTTTGATAAGTTCCATAGCTTTGTTATAGTTTTCTTCCATGTGTACACACTTCCATTCCTATTCTTCTGTTTCTTTTGTTATGTTTAGATTTTCAATTATCTCATTCATTCTAGAACCATATTCCATAGAGTTGTCCTTTTCAAATACTAATTCAGGAATGTTTCTGGCCTTTAAAACTAAACTTAATTCTCTCTTTATATATCCTTTTGATTTTTCTATTTCTTTTAATACATTGTTGCTGTCTTTAGCTCCAAATATGCTAAGAAAAACCTTAGCATATTTTAAATCTTTTGTTACGCCAACTTTTGTAATACTTATCATTCCGTCTATATTTGGATTTTTAACTTTTTCTGTTAAAATTTTACTTAAGTAATATTTTATATCTTCTTCTATACGTCCTAATTTATTCATGCTTATCACTCCTCTTCTTGCATTTCATAACACTCTAATATATCTAACTCCTTAACATCACTAAACTTTTCTATTTTTATTCCGCATTCGTATCCTTCAGCTATTTCCTTAACGTCATCTTTTTCTCTTTTAATCGATTCTATCTTTCCTTCATGTACAACTTTAGAATCTCTCATAACTCTAACTAATGCGTTTCTAACAATTTTACCAGAAGTTATATATGAACCTGCAATCGTTCCAATGTTTGTTGCTTTAAACACTGTTCTTACTTCTGCTTCTCCAAGTTTTACTTCTTTATACGTAGGTGTTTTTAGACCTTTCATAGCTCTTTCAACATCGTCTATAGCATCATATATTATATTGTATAGTCTTAGATCTACTTTTTCCCTATCAGCAAAACTTGCTGCAAGAGGATCTGGTTTAACATTAAATCCGATTATAATTGCATTAGATACTTTTGCAAGAGTTACATCTGATTCATTAATTCCACCCGCTGCTCCATGAATAACCTTAACTTTAACTTCTTCATTTGATAATTTTAAAAGTGAATCTTTTATTGCTTCAACTGAACCCTGTACATCTGCTTTTATTATTATATTTAATTCTTTAATGTTACAGTCTTTAATTTGCGTAAATAAATCATCTAACGTTAGTTCACACCCTTGTTTTATAAGTTTATTTCTACCTACTGCTTTTCTCTTATCTATTAATTTATTTGCAGTTTTTTCATCCTTAACTTCATAGAAAACATCACCTGTTTGTGGTACTGTTGGTAATCCTAATATTTCTACTGGAGTCGATGGGCCTGCTTTTTCTACCTGTTCACCTCTATCATTTGTCATGCTACGAACTTTTCCTATCATTTCACCAACAACAATTGTATCTCCTATGTTAAGTGTTCCCCTTTGCACTAGCAAAGATGCTATTGTTCCCTTGCTCTTATCAAGTCTAGCCTCTATAACTGTTCCCTTTGCTTGCTTTTTAGGATTTGTTTTAAAATCTTTCACTTCCGATACAAGTAATATCATTTCTAGAAGTTCTTTCATTCCTTCTCCTGTATGTGCAGATACTGGTACTATTATAGTATCTCCTCCCCATTCTTCAGGAACAAGTTCTGCTTCTAACAATTCTTGTTTTACTCTTTCAATGTTGGCTGTAGGTTTATCAATTTTATTTATTGCAACTATAATAGAGACTTCTGCTGCTTTAGCATGATTTATAGCCTCTAATGTTTGAGGTTTTATTCCATCATCTGCTGCTACAACAATAATTGCTATATCTGTTACTTGTGCACCTCTTGCTCTCATTTCAGTAAATGCCTCATGCCCTGGTGTATCTAAGAATGTTACTTCTTTTCTATTTGTTGTTATTTTATAAGCTCCTATATGTTGTGTTATTCCCCCTGCTTCACCAGTAGCTACACTTTCATGCCTAATGTAATCAAGCAGGGATGTTTTACCATGATCAACGTGCCCCATCACAGTAACGATTGGTGGCCTTGTAGTCATATCTTTTTCATCATCTTCACTATCATCAAAAAGTACATCTTCTTCTGTTACTACAACTTGCTTAGTTGCATTTATACCCATTTCTGAAGCTATTAAATATGCAGTATCAAAATCGATTTCTTGATTTACTGTAGCCATTATTCCAAGTCCAAATAATTTTTTAATTATTTCTGAAGATTGAGTTTTTATAGCTTCTGCAAATTCTTTAACCGTCATTACTTCATTTAATTTCACTTCTGTAAGTGGAATAATCTTAGTTTTGTTCATATGAGTAGGTTTTGTTTTTCTTTTTTTAGAGCCATATTTTCTTCTTGTACTTGTTCCCCTATCATAAAACTCCATAATTCTATCAGATGAAGAGTCTACTTCTAGTCCTCTAAACATATTAAAATCTATTCTAGTATCTGCTTCTCTCATTTGATTCTTATCTAATTTTTCTTTTTTATTTTCTATTCCCTTATCTTTTGTTCCTTTTCTTTTATCAAATAAAACATTACTTGTATAATCTCTTGTCTCTTTTTCCATAACTGGAGTTTGACTTACTTCTTTAATATATTGATTGATTTTATAAGATGTAGTATTTGTTTGATTTCTATTGTCATTATATGGTCTTCTATTATTATAACCACCTGAGTTATTATCCCTATTATATGGGCGTCCTTCTCCTTGGTTGGTATTATTATATGGACGTCTTTCTCCCTGGTTAGTGTTATTATATGGACGTCTTTCCCCCTGGTTAGTGTTATTATATGGACGTCTTTCCCCCTGGTTAGTGTTATTATATGGACGTCTTTCTCCTTGGTTAGTGTTATTATATGGACGTCTTTCTCCTTGGTTAGTGTTATTATATGGACGTCTTTCTCCCTGGTTAGTGTTATTATATGGTCTTCTTTCTTCATTGTTATATTGTCTTTTTTCTCCCATATTGCCCGTTCTTCTCTCTCTATTCTCTGTTACATTCACTTTTTCATTTTCAGTTACTATTTTTTCAGATGCTTTATCTGATTCAACAGGTTTACCATTTCTAGTTACTACTATTGATGAAGACATATTTTGATTCCTATAACCACCATAATTATTTTTTGAATAATTTGACTTTACAACACCAAGCCCCTCTTTACTATAACTGTTTTTTTGAGGCGCTTTTTTGTGAATAACACTTTTTCTTTCAATCGTGTTTCCAGATTTCGTAGTAATGTTTTCTATTTCATTACCTTTTTCATCTGTACTAATTACTTTTACTTTTCTACGAATAATGTGAGGATTGTTGTCTTTTTGGGATGTTTCTTTTTTACTTTCTTCTTTCACAGGAACTGTTTTCTCTTTTTTACCTGCCAATTTATCTGCCACGTCTTTCTCTACAGAAGACATATGGCTTTTCACTTCTATTCCCATTTTTTTCAACTTTTCTATTACCTCACTTGTTCCTATTCCCATTTTTTTAGCTATTTCATGTACTTTGATTTTTCCCAATTTACATATCCTCCAATTCATTTATTGCTTTTATAAGTTTTTTTTCATCAATTTTCCCTTTTGTAACTTTTTTTATATCTTTTGCTTTCAAGAGTCTAAAAATACATTTATTATCTTTACACAAATATATCGCTCGTGCATTTACTTTTTGTTCTTTATCTAAAATGACTTCTCCGTCATATGTCACAAATCTTAATAAATTGTTTTTGTTTTCTTTTTTCCTACACGCAATACACATTCTAGTAAATTTCATTAAATGTATTCCCCCCTTTACTTCTTTCTATTCTATAATTTGATTTTCAACATCTGATAATTTTTTTATATCTATTTTCCAGCCAGTAAGAATTGCTGCTAGTTTAACATTTTGTCCTCTTGCTCCAATTGCTAATGCAAACTTATCATCTGGAACAACTATTGTTGCAATGTTTTCTTCTTCATTTAAATCTATTGCCAGTATTTCTGCAGGTGATAATGCATTAACTATAAAACTTGGTAAGTCATCTGTATACGCTATAATATCTATCTTTTCGCCGAATAATTCTTCTGATATAGCATTTTTTCTAATGCCTTTTTTACCAATGCATGCACCTATTGGATCTATATTTTCATCATTTGACCATACTGCTATTTTAGTTCTAAATCCTGCTTCTCTTGCTACTCCTCTTATCTCAACTAGTCCTTCCTCAATTTCTGGAACCTCTAGCTCAAATAATTTTCTAACAAAATTTGGTGATCTTCGAGATAAAATTACTTGTGGTCCGAACCTTCCTGAATCTTCAACACTTAAAACAAATGCTTTTATTCTTTGGTGTGATTCATATATTTCAGTTGGAACTAATTCTTTAGCCGGAATTATTGCTTCTACTTTACCAAGGTCTATTATCATTCCTATTTTATCACTTCTTTGAACAACACCTACAACGATTTCTCCTTGTTTGTCATTGTATTGAGTCATTATTAAATCCTTTTCTGCTTCTCTAACTCTTTGAATTATAATTTGTTTTCCTGAAGATGCTGCAATTCTTCCAAAGTTTTTTGGTGTTACTTCTATTTTAATATCATTGCCGAGCTTTGCTCTTTTTGATATTTCTTTAGCATCATCAATTGATATTTCAACATCTTTATCTTCTACCTCTGAAACTATCTTCTTAACGGCATATACTTTTATATTTCCTGTTTCTTCGTTTATGTCAATATTTACTTCCTCATTTGTCTCATAATTTTTCTTATAAGCAGCTTCTAATGCCATTTTTAAGGATTCTATCATGTACTCTTTTGTTATTCCTCTCTCCTTTTGTAACTCCTCTAATGCTTGTAGTAATTCTTTTGCATTTACTTTTTCTACTTTCATTTTTTTAATTCCCTCCAAAATCATATACAGTATTTGCATCTGCAATATCTTTTATATTTATTTCATATCTTTTATTATCACCGTTTATAACAATAACATTTTCTGATACTTCTTCTAGTATTCCTATTATTTCTTTCTTTTCATCAACCTTTTTAAACAACTTTACTCTTATTTTATTTCCTTTATATTTCTCATAAAGTCTAATGTTCTTTAATTTTTTTTCTATACCTGCAGATGAAACTTCTAAAATATATCCATCCACTTTTAAAAGACTATCTACTTTATCTTCTACTGCTCTACTTAAGGCTTCACAATCTTCAATTGATACTCTTACTCCTGGTTTATCAATAACAATTCTATATATGTTATTCTCACCTTCTTTTACAAGTTCAGTATATTCAATTTCAACACCTATTTTTATTACATCATCTTTTATTTTGTTTTCTATAATGTCTAACTTTTGGGACATATTTTTTCCCCCTTTTCTTATTATATTGCTTTTTCACCTGTATATATACTTAAGTGAGAGGACTTACCGCCCTCTCACTTAAGTTTTACGTTTACTGACATTAATATTATACCCCTTATGTCAATATTATGCAAGTGTTTTTGTCGGTTTTATAATATTACATTAATTTATTATACTATTACTTTAATTTGTCTTTTTTAGAAGTCTTCATACTTCTTTCCTTATTGGGAAAAAGCATATCTTTTATACAATTATTGTTTTTTATTATTATCTATATGATTTATATTTATCCACTAATACACTGTAGTTCTCACTTCTTACAACAAATTGTAATATTAACTGTGCGTCCCCTTCTACCAACTCTCCCGAAGAATCATTCGAAATACTACACCTTATATAATGGTAACGTGAAGGCAAGGTATCTAGTTTTTCAGCTATTCTTAAAATTGGACTTGTGTCCAATAAATCAATTTTCCCATCTAAGTTATAATCTCCTATTACTCCATAAAAAGGAATATTTAGTCTAAAATCTTTAATATTGGTCTCGTCCGAAAAATTATATATTGCATAATATTCTATTGGTTTATACACCGTGGTGCTATTAGCTGTTGTATCTAACACACTTTTTGTTATTTCAGTCCCGTTTTGATTATAATACTTTATTGTAAATTTATCTGCATTAGTTATTGAATTATATGTGCTTCCTTTGGAACCTATTATAGTTATACCTTTTTCTTCATAAGGAATCCCCCTTAAAAAACCTCTTTCCATATTCAAGTCACTTTGTATCACTTCAAATTCTTCTTGAGGTAACAGTGGTCCCTCTGGTTCTTCTGGCATATGTGGAAGTACTTTTATTACTTTATACTCATTTTCATCTAATTGATATATTTTCCCATCAGGCGCTTTTAATATTTTCTTATCTTCTATTAATTCATAACCCTTTTCACTTAAAACTTCTTTTAAACTTTTAATGTTTTCTAATTTGGAAAGTTCTACTTCTCCTTTTGCAAAATTAATTATTTCTTGAATTTGGCCTATATTATAATCATTTACCGAGTCTTTAGATTTGTTAATTATACCGCTAGAATTTAATGATAATACTATTAATCCTGTTAATATTATTATCACAGTTATTGTTATGACTAAAACAATTAAAGATATTCCTTTTTTTTCATTAGTTCCCATTTAATCTCCTCCATATAATAATTAGTTTATCATGTACTTCTCAGCTTCTTTTACAAGTTCAGCATATTCAATTCCAACACCTATCTTCATTACATCATCTTTTATTATGTTTTCCATAATGTCTATCTTTTGGGGCATATCCCCCATTTTCTATTATATTGGTTTTTCATCCGTATACTTAATTGAGAGGACTTACCACCCTCTCTCTTAAGTTTTACGTTTACTGATTATAATATTATATTAGTTTTTAATCACTTACTTGTATTTCATATAAATTTGTATAAGATGTACTCCCCTGATATCCTAAATATAATATCCATACTGTTCCATTTGGTACTACATACCTTTCATCATATATTCCATTTGTTCTTGTTACCCTACTTATTTCTTGTTTGTTTATACCTAAAAATACTAAACTTGTTGGATAGTTCGTATTAGATGAATTCCAACGTACACGTATATTTTTACCTTGTACACTGTTGTCCACTTGCATATATTTGTTTGATACAAATTTCACTGCCGTTCTATCATCTCCATCATATGCTTCCGGTCCTAATGCATCTGTCACATTCACAGTGTGTTGAGATGTTATTCTTGTTTCATTTCCATATTGGTCTATTCCCTTTGCATGTATTGTTTGACCTTGATTTACTTTTATAGGTTGTTCTTTATAACTTAACCATTCTCCTGTTGTTCCTATTCTATATAATCTTTGTTTGCTTGTTGGGAAATAACTTATTGTTACCATTTGATATGGTTCTTTTATTGCCTTAGTTGGATCTGCATGTAATAATGGATATCCGTTTGTTACATTAAATGTCGGTTCATTACTTAATTGTATTTCATACAAATGCGCATAAGCTGTACTTCCTGCCTGCCCTAAATATAATATCCATTCTGTCCCATCTGGCACCATATATGTATCTTTAGATGTTTTATTATGCAATGAAACTCTGCTTATCTCTTGTTTATTCTCATTTAAAAATACTAAACTTATTAAAACATTATTAGAAGATAACCAATATACACTTATATTTTTTCCTTGAACACTACTGTCTGTTTTTATGTATTTATTACTTACTCTAGAAACTGATGTTCTATCATCTCCATCATACGCCTCTTGCCCTAATGCATCTGTTACATTCACAGTGTGTTGAGGCATTATTCTTGTTTCATTTCCATATTGGTCTATTCCCTTTGCATATATTGTTTGACCTTGCTTTACTTTTACAGGTTGTTCTTTATAACTTAGCCATTCTCCTGTTGTTCCTATTCTATATAATCTCTGCACGCTTGTTGGGAAATAACTTATTGTTACCATTTGATATGGTTCTTTTATTGCCTTAGCTGAATCTGCATGTAATAATGGATATCCGTTTGTTACATTAAATGTTGGTTCATTACTTAGTTGTATTTCATACAAATGTGCATAAGCTGTACTTCCTGCCTGCCCTACATATAATATCCATTCTGTCCCATCTGGCACCATATATGTATCTTTAGATGTTTTATTATGTAATGAAACTCTACTTATCTCTTGTTTATTCTCATTTAAAAACACTAAGCTTATTAAAACATTATTAGAAGATAACCAATATACGCTTATATTTTTTCCTTTAACACTACTGTCTACTTTTATGTATTTATTACTTACTCTAGAAACTGATGTTCTATCATTTCCATCATATGCCTCTTGCCCTAATGCATCTACAGGCATTGCTAGTGTTTTGTTTATAACTTTTTCTAGCCCCGTTTTCTTTTTGACACTTTTTGCTATTACAGTTCCTGTTGACATTTCAAACTGTCCCGTATATGTTCTCCATGTTGTT
>JAQUBQ010000037.1 GCA_028686615.1 Clostridia bacterium
TTGTTTTAATTCTTTTTCAGTAACTTTCGCTACCGTTATATTTACTTTTTTGATTTGTACGCTCTCGTTATGTTTCCATTACGATTGCTTGGCTTTACTTACTCTTTATTTTTCAATGTGCTAAGCTGTATTATGTAAATGTTTTTCACAACACAGTAAACATATTTTAACATAGATGGTATCTTGTGTCAACAGATTTTTGTGTTTTTTTGAAAAAAATTGATGTTTTTATTTTTTTGATATTTCAGGTTAATTACAAGGTTTTGTTTTACATAATTATAAGGTGTTTTTTATAAATCCACAAGAATTACATCTTCTCCTATAACTTTTATTTTTTCCCACGGAACTTCCATTGTGTTTTTTCCAGTTAAACTCCTAAAAAACTTTCCCGTTTGTGCCACTACTATATTTTTAATTATCCCTTTACCAAATTCAGCATTTAAATCCACAACAAAACCTAAAGACTGTCCTGTATTCATATTTATAACTTCTCTTTGTTTCAAATCTATACCTCTTGACATTCACACTCCCCCCTATATTAATTATATGAATCTAATCTATATTTAGAAGAATATATCTTTTATATATATTAAAAAGCCAAAACCCTCGTTTTGACTTTTTAAATATTCAATTACATTCCATTTTCTAATCTCTTTTTCATTCTTGCTATTGCTATTTTTTCTATTCTCGAAACTTGTGCTTGTGATATCCCTATTTCTTCTGCAAGTTCCATTTGAGTTTTGTTGTCAAAATATCTTCTTTGTATTACATTTCTTTCTTTTTCAGATAATTTTTCAATTGCTTGCAGTACACATATTTTATCTGTTATATTCTCCATTTCGTTTTTTTCATTTTTAAGTTGATCTAGTATATATATAACATCTCCACCATCATTATATGCAGCATCATGAAGAGATATAGGTTGAATCATACTATCCATTGCCATTATGACATCTTCTTCAGATTCCCCTACCGCTTTTGCAAGATACTGCACTGTAGGTTCTTCATTTTTACTTCCAATGTAGCTTTCCCTTTCTTTAGAAACTTTATATGATATGTCCCTAAGGGATCGGCTTATTCTTAATGTACTACTATCCCTTAGAAATCTTTTAATCTCACCTATTATCATAGGCACAGCATATGTGGAGAATTGAACATTTTGCGTGATATCAAAATTATTTATAGCTTTTATAAGCCCTATTACTCCTACTTGAAATATATCATCTACGTTTTCTCCTCTAAAATTAAATTTTCTTGTTATACTAAGCACTAACCTTAAATTACATCTAATAAATTCATCCTTAAGTTCAATTTTTCCTTCTTTAATTTCCCTTAACATTTTCATCTGTTCCTTTTGTGCTAACACAGGAAGTAACGCTGTGTTAACTCCATTTATTTCCACCTTTGTACTTTTCACTTGTTTCCTCCTAATTTTTTCATTAGTTATATTTTTGTCTTATTATTGAAAATTATTATAGTTATATGAAAAATTCTTTTTTTAGACGATTTATTACTTTTTTCTCTATTCTTGAAATATATGATTGTGAGATACCTAATTTATCTGCCACTTCCTTTTGTGTCAATTCATCTTTGCCTTCAAACCCATATCTCATTTGCATAATATCCTTCTCCCTATCATTCAATTCCATAATTGCTGCTCTCAATACCTTTCTGTTATCACTTTCTTCTACTTCTTTATAGACGGCATCATTATCACTTCCTAAAATATCAACCAACGACAAATCATTTCCTTCGCTATCTATATTAATTGGTTCATCTATTGATATTTCTGTTTTTGTTCTTTGTACTTTTCTCAGATGCATTAGTATTTCATTTTCAATACATCTAGAAGCATATGTTGCAAGTTTTATATTTTTATCTAAATTAAAACTATTAACTGCCTTCATAAGCCCTATAGTTCCTATGGATATTAAATCTTCTATGTTTACACCTGAATTTTCAAATTTTTTTGCTATATACACAACTAGTCTTAAATTCTTTTCCACTAATCTCTTTCTAGCATTATCGTCTTTATGCATTAATTTGTTTAACAGTTCCATCTCCTCTTCTCTCGATAGTGGTGCTGGCAGTTTATCACTACCCCCAATATATAAAACCGATTGATCTGTTACTCCTAAATATTTTAATAACATAAGATATGCTTTTTTTAAATGTATTTTCATACACACCCCTCCATTAATTCATTATAAACTTCGTAATTTAATATCATGTCAAACCCTAAATTGTTTTCTAATTTATCTTTACTATTACAAACTATCGCATTTATTTTTATTTCTTTTTCATTATTTAATATCCTAATTCCATCTATCTCATATCCAGCAATAGAATATAGACCATTTATTGTTTGAATGTTTGTTATTATCCTTTTGTAATCCTTCTTATTTGTAAATTTATTCTTGTCTATGAAAAAAATAGGTTTTCCTGTTTTGTGGTCTATTGCTGTGTTTCCGGTATCGATAAAACCTTTATATCTACCGTATCCTTTGCATTCAGGCAATATTACATCAAAAATAAAGCTTTCCCTTTTTCTTTCTTTCACCTTTAATCTTCTGGTTTCTTTTTCTATTATTTTTATTATTAATACTCCAATTAAATAAATTAATGCTTTTGTTCCAGTTTTATTAAATTGGATATTTAATAATTGAATAACCGTTAAATATGTTCCTGTGCTTATAATTGTAATAAAATAAAAACAAAGAATTTGTTTAATATATTCCTTTAATAATTTAGGAGTAAAAAAAATGTATACCATAATTATTGACAACAACAATTTTGATATCACGTATTGTAATTCTTGAATTTTGAAATATATCAAAGCGCATACATATATTGTTCCAATTAAGCTTGAAGTTATGTTTTTATATGCTTTTTGTTTTTTTCTTAAAATACATGAAGTTTCATATAATATCAGGTAATTTATAATCATATTTTCAATAAAAATATAATCCATATATACAACCACTTAA
The DNA here is from genome assembly GCA_028686615.1 of Clostridia bacterium. GTDB lineage: Bacteria > Bacillota > Clostridia > TANB77 > CAG-465 > CALXJE01. The sequence continues at coordinate 2,988 of JAQUBQ010000037.1, forward strand.
TCACCTATAATTATTCTACCTGATTTTGTCCATAAAAAATGTAGAAATTACTACCCTTTTTAAGAAATTAATTTCGAATAACAAAAAAAAATGTCAAACATTACGTTTAACATTTTTAATTTTATATAAATATCTCTATTATTAAGCTTTATATTATGTTGTTTTTTATACATCACTAGATTTTATTATGTTTGAGTACCCAGTATATATTGTTCTTATACCATCTTTTTCATATCCTCTTACCTTAAAGAAATATTCTTCATCTCCTGGTAGTTCTACTGATTCTTCTGCTAAAGAATTTACTCCATAAGCTTCCCCTATTTTTATATATCCACTTTCTCTAGATGTAGATCTATATATTTCAAATTTTTCAATACCAGGATTAGCAGTTGTCATTTCTAACAATATACTAAATCCCTCTGGGCCACCCCCAAAACCAGTTATTTTTAATGTTGGTGTTGGTAAAGGTTCTATACTTTCTGATTTAACTGAAGAGAAATCTCCATATACATAATTATTTCCATCCTTTTTATATGCCCTTACTTTATAACTATTTGTTTCTCCAGAGTATACACCATCTATTTGTTCTACATCTCCACCTGCTACTGAAGCTTCTATCCTTTTAAACATTGCAAATTGCCCTGAATTGATAGTTTTATATATTTCATATCCTTCTGCACCCTCTACTCCATTAATTTTTATAATATAAGCTCCCGATATTGGTGAACCACCAACTCCAGATAAAGTAAAACTTGGCACTCCTGGTTTTTGTATAATTAGTTTCCAGTTTGCTACTAGTGAAATATTGCTTGTAATTTTACTTTTAAAATCATATTCCTTATTATTCAGTGTCCAGTTTATAAACGTATAACCGTTTCTAGTAGGATCTTTTGGTTTGATTGCTGTAGAATCTTCTGTAATTATTTGTTTTGTTATTGCTGTTCCACCATTACTATTAAATGTAACTGTATATTTAGAAATCTCTTTCCAATTTGCTGTTAAAGTTAATTCACTTGTAACCTTGCTATTAAAATCATATGGTTTCCCATTCAACAGCCAATTTACAAATGTATAATTGTTTCTAGTAGGATCTTTTGGTTTGATTGCTGTAGAATCTTCTGTAATTATTTGTTTTGTTATTGCTGTTCCACCATTACTATTAAATGTAACTGTATATTTAGGAATCTCTTTCCATTTTGCTATTAATGTCATATCTTCTAATACTTTTACATTAAAATCGAACTCTTTATCATCTAAAGTCCAATATTCAAATATATGCTTTTCTTTTATAGGATCTTCAGGTTTACTTATTGGATTTCCTTCTTCAACCTTTAACTCTTCAATTTCATTACCACCATCAGTATCAAATTTTATAAAATAAGTCTCCACTTCTTGGGTTTTACTTTCCCATTTCGCAACTAATTTAATATTACCTGTTACATCTTCATTAAAATTATATGTTTTTCCATTTAATAACCATTCTTTAAAATCCCATCCTTCTTTTTCGGGATCAACTGGTATTTTTGCTTTTTCACCTTTAACAATAATTTGTGTTGGAATTTGATTACCCCCATTAGCATCAAAAACCACTTCATATTTCTTTTTTCCAATTAAAAAGAATGTTGCTATTACTGATAATATTAAAACTGCTGAGATCGTAATATAAATCCATTTTTTCATATACCCTTATCCCCTTTCATAATTAATTAATAATTATTATATCTAGCTTGTTTTATATCATGTCTTTAAAAATTTTACAAGTTTTTTGTCAAAGTTTAAAATAAATAGTCGATATTAATATCGACTATTTGTATCAACTATTTATATTATTCCCTATTTCTTAAGAAAGGTGGGATATCCCAATCATTCATGTAGTCATTCATTCTTGTTTGAGGTTTTCCATAACTTGAAGTTTCAAAAGTATTATTTGTTGCATCTTTTACAAATTCATTTGCAGTTTCTTCATTTAATCCCCATTTATTGAAACCTGTCGCTATAACTGTTATAACTATTTCATTCTCTATTTTTTCATCTATAACAGCTCCAAATATAATATTTGCTTCTGAATCTACAGATTTTTGAACTAATTCTGCTGCCTCATTAATTTCAAGAAGTCCTAAATCTTTTCCTCCTGTAACATTAATAAGTACTCCACCAGCTCCTTCTATAGATGTTTCTAGTAATGGACTATGTATAGCTTGTCTTGCTGCTTCTTGAGCTCTATTTTCTCCAGACGCTTTTCCAATTCCCATGTGTGCTATTCCTGCATCAAGCATGATTGTTTTTACGTCTGCAAAGTCTAGATTCACAAGTCCTGGCACAGTAATTAGGTCAGAAATACCTTGTACCCCTTGACGAAGAACATCATCTGCCATTTTTAAAGCTTCTACAATAGATGTTTGCTTTTCAACGACTTGTAACAGCTTTTCATTAGGTATTGTAATTAAGGTATCCACATTTTCTTTTAATGTAGTTATTCCTGATTCTGCCTGTTTCATTCTCCTTTTTCCTTCAAACGGAAAAGGTTTTGTTACAACTGCTACTGTTAATATTCCCATTTCTTTTGCGATTTCTGCTACTACAGGTGTTGCGCCAGTTCCAGTTCCTCCACCCATACCTGAAGTAACAAATACCATATCAGCTCCCTTTATCGCCTCTGCAATTTCTGCTCTTGACTCTTCAGCACTACATTCTCCAACACCAGGGTCTCCACCTGCACCTAACCCTCTTGTAAGTTTATCACCTATTTGGATTTTGCCACTCGCTTTAGATATGTCTAGAGCCTGTTTATCGGTGTTTATAACTATAAACTCTACTCCTCTTAATTCGGCTTCTACCATTCGATTTATTGCGTTTCCTCCACCACCTCCAACACCTATTACCTTAATTGATGCTGTTCCTGGTTGACTTATAATTTCTCCCATTTTTGATACTCCTTCCTCTTAAATCCCTGTTTCATCTTTCTTAAGTATATTTTTGAATCTTTCCTTTGTTTCTTTTAAAAAATCAATTACTTTTTCTTTAATGCCTGGCTCAGTAACTATTTCAACATTACTATTTACATGTTTGCTAAGTCCAAGACCTGCTATATATTTAACCATCCCAAAAGCTACTGTATGTTGTGGTTTTATTACATTTATTAATTTAGGACTACATATTCTTACTTGTCCTACTTTTAAAGTTAAAACTGCTAATTCTTCTGATCCAACAATATTACTAATTCCTTGACCTGTTAGTACAAGACAATCATATTTACCTACCATATTATTATCTGCTAGTATCTTTCTAATAATTTGATATATTTCTTTAACTCTTGCCTCTATTACTTTTACAATATCACTACATCTTACTTTGCTATCCTCTGCTTTATCCGATTTGTTAGTATTAAGTTTTATTTCATGATTATTTGAAATCATAGCTTCAATTGCTAAATTATATTGTCTCTTTAATCTTTCTGCTTCTTCATAAGATATGTTTAAGGTCATCGCTATATCATTTGTGATATGATTCCCTCCAATAGGTAATGTTTCATAAAATTCTAATCTAGATTCTTTATAAACAGATATGTCTGTATGAGAGGCTCCTATGTCTAACATTAGTACACCCATTTGTTTTTCTTCTGGCATTAATACAATATTAGATGTCGCTAATGTTTCCAAAATAACTCCATCTATTTTTAGTTCTGCCATGTTAAGTGTTTCTACAATATCTTTTATAAATTCTCCATTTGCTATAACAACATCAATATCTGCGCTAAATTCTTTTGTAAAAGCTCCTATTGGTTCTTCTTTGTATTCTCTATCGTTTACAACATATTTATATGGTATTAGATCTATCATTTGTTCATTGTCTTTAACTCTTGTTGCTGCTTGGACTTGTTCAAATAATCTATAAATATCTTCTGCAGAAAGTCCATCATCGGGTTTTTGAACATATCCTTTACACTTTATTCTTTCAATTCTTACATTTAAACCTTTAATGTTAACATATGAAGAATTAATGTATAACCCCGATGTTTCTTCTGCTTCTGTTATTGCTTTTATGATAGATTTTGATACTTCTTCTTTATTTATTATTCTTCCTTTTGAGATTCCTTCTGAATCTGACAAGCCATAACCAATTACTTCTATTTCATTAAATTTATTTACTTGTCCCACAACTGCTGCACTTTTGGAAGCTCCAATGTCAAGTGATACAATGATATCTCCTATTGCCATCTATTCCCCCTCCAATTTTCATTATGTATATAATACATTTTTTATTTTGAAATTGCAATAGTTTTGATGTTTTTTCTGTAATATTTTTGTAATTTAATTGTCATATTGTTATATCTTCTCTGTTTTTATGGTATTTATATTCTTTGCTTCTCTCTATTTCTATTGATATTTACAATTTATTAAAACTAAATACACTAAAAACATTAAACCGGAAATATTTTTATAGATTAAAAGTATTAATATTACTAATATAGAAAGCAAGAGCAAGCATGTGATTGATATCCTATTTAATATTTTTTTTCTTTTTTTATAATTATCTAATAACCATATTTTTAATAATATTTCGGTTATCCTATATCCATCTAAAGGATATATTGGCAATAAATTTAAAAACATTAAAAAGATATTTATTTCAAATACAAATGAAATATTGCGAAATATTAGTGCTAATATTCCATTTGATAGAGGTCCCGCTATTAAAACTAATATTTCATTTATGTTTTTTTCTTTATATTGATGATATTCATTTTTAAATATTGCTGTACAACCACCAACTGTTATCTTTATTTTTCTTAGTTTCTTATTTACTATATTAGCAATAAATATATGTGACAATTCATGAAATATTACAAAGAGAAGACAAATATAATACATATCTAGATAACTAAAAACTCGTCTTGATATACATGAAATAACAATACTTATTAATAAAATGTACTCTATTTCTATTATTAAATCTTTAATTTTAAGCTTCATTTTTCTCCTAATTAATATTAAGTACTTTTTGTGGATCTATTCTTGTTCCCTTAACCACTACTTCAAAATGTAAATGAGGTCCTGTTGCATAGCCTGTTTCCCCCATCTTTCCAAGTTCTTTCCCAGCTGTAATTTCCATTCCTTTTTTAACAGATACACTATCCATATGAGCATATCTTGTAATTACATCTTTGTACTGTACTTCTACAAAATTCCCATTATATTTATTGTTTGAAACTTTTATAACTGTTCCTTTTGTGCTAGATAAAATTTTAGTTCCTTTTGTATTTGCTATGTCTATTCCTGTGTGATAAGGAGCAATGCCTTCAAACACAATTTCTCTTATTCCATATTTAGAAGTTATGGTTCCTTTTGTAGGAACCATAAACTCTATACTATTATCATTAATATATTTCAAATGTTCATCTTCACTACTAATAGAACTAATCGCTTCTATATAATTTGGTTCATTTAGGTTTTCTTCTATACTTACTCCTATTCCATTTTGTAATTTATTACTAATCTCTTTATTGTATTGTTCTTCTATGGTTTGTTCTTCATAAACTTTTATTTCTTTATCATTCTTTTTTATTTCTATGTAGATTGATTTTACTTTTTCTTCTAATTTATCAGGAACTATACTCAAAATTCCGCAATACATGTTTTTCATTCCAGCTTTGCCATACTTTACAATTTCTTCTTTAGAATAGTCTTTACGACTCTCTTTTTTCATAAATTTAAAAGCTTTACTATTTCTAATATAGTTTATTTCTAAATAACTACATGTTATTATTGTTATCAAAATACACATAGAACTTATTGCTTGTATCCATAGTTTCATTTTAATCTTTAATTTAATATTATCAATTAATGATTTGCTTGGCTTTTTATCTTTTAACATTTTTTCATAATTATCTAGACCTTTTGAATATATGTCATCTATTTTATTTTTATTTGATTTTTCTGTATAGTACAGTTTTTTCAATCCTTCATAACGTGGTATGCATGTGTTTCTTAAACATCTCTTTGCTACTATTCCTTCCATTATTACCTCCAACAAAAAAGAACTTATCCATATACTTAATTATATTGGATAAGTTCTTTTTTATTACACTATTTTAAATTATCTTTCCTGATAAATACCACTTATTATTACTTATTATTTTTATTTCTTTCACTTTTCCTACATCTTCTGCTTTTGCATCAATTATAATTATTTTACCATCTGCAGTTCTTCCCGTGTACTTTTTTTCATTATTCTTACTTTTACCTTCAATTAATATACTATATGTCTTACCTATATATTCTTCATTTTTGTTATATACTATTTCATCAGCAAGTGTTTTTAAACGTTGAAATCTTTCTTTCTGAACTTTTTCTGCTATATGTCCTTCCATTTTTTCTGCTACTGTACCTTTTCTAGGAGAATATATAAACATATATACTTGATTATATTCTACTTTTTCTACAACATCCAATGTCTCTAAAAAGTCTTCCTCTGTTTCATTTGGAAAACCAACAATAATGTCTGTTGAAAAAGAAACACCTGCTATCTCTTTTTTCATTTTATCAACAAGCCTCAAATATTGTTCCTTTGTATATTTCCTCCCCATGAGTTTTAATATTTTACTACTTCCTGATTGTATCGGTAAATGAATTTGTTTTGATACTTTTTTACTAATAGAAATATA
>JAQUBQ010000004.1 GCA_028686615.1 Clostridia bacterium
CTGTTTTCATAGCATATGTAGCATCCTCAATAGCTGAATTTATTACATTTATATAGTATAGTCTTTCCTCTTCTGCTTTTAAAAGAAAGGAAATATCAACATATACTACTATTACTATTGGTAATAGTATTGCTATAAATATCATTGCAAAATCTGTAGTTTTCATATGTTCCTCCCTTAATCATTAAATTGATAACTTACTCTAAATCTAATTGTTGCTCCTGATAAGCAACTTCTTCCGCTATGTGATGGGTCTGTACAGTATTCAAATTTTAATTGTTCATACCTTGCTGTATCGTTAATCATTATAGTTCCTGTATTTACCCCCGAACCACTTGCTTTATTTGCTACTTTTGTTTGTCCTGTTGGCTGACTTGGTACCCAAGATGAATTTAAAGGATTAATAACTTCCCATGTGTCTGTATTTCTTACTAAACCTGTTACCCTCCACCAATCTTTACCCATAGTAGTACTATGACTAGGTGTATTTACATAAAAAGAATAGCTTTTTATTGTAGCTCCAGTTATTTTAGTAGAGTTCATTTCTGTTATACCAAAACCTGTTAATGATTGATCTAAATAATCTTTCATTATTATAAAGCCTACAATTTCTTTTTTGGAATGATTTCCCCTAGAGTCTACGGCATAAGCAGCTACTGACCCTGTTCCTTGTTCAAATATATATGTTGTACTTGCTTTACCTGTTATTTGGTTTGCAGCAATAGTCCTTGTCTCAGTTATTGTTCCTGAAGGTGTAGTGTTTGTTATTTCAAATACTATTTCTTTTATATAACCATACGTAACACCACTTCCCAACCTTGCAGTTCCTGTAAATGTTATTGCTTTTTTGTTATTTGCATCTGGTTCAACAACTGTGTTATTTATTACATCGGGTGTAGACTCTAAGTCAAATGTAATTCTATCTTCTTGCTCATAGATTATTGCAAAATCCACTGATTTAACTAACCCCAATTCTCCAGTTAAAGATTCTGCCGAACCCGAGTTTATTTGCAGATATGCATTTGCGTATACTTGACTACTTGTATCAAATGTAATATCTTTAAATGTTATTTTATATTTATAATTATTAGGACCTGTGTCTGGCAGTTCTTCTACTGTTCTTTGATTTGCATCAAAACCTACTGATGTTATAAAAGTACTAACATGTTGTTCTCTTCCAATCTTATTATCTTTATCTATTCCTGGGAATTCAACATCAGTATATGATAGTATAAATGTAATCCCCCCATTTACAGCATTGGGATCGTCTTTTAGTCTTGCTACAATTCCGTATACTGTATTTTTTTCTCCTGTATATTCATCAACATAAGTAAATATCTCACCATATTTGTATTCTTTTCCGTTAGGAGTTGTCAGGTCCATTGGTCTAGATAAAGCTATGTTCGTGCCTGTAATTTTAGCATTATCACTTCTCTTCCATTCACTTGCTTTTATTACTCCTCCATAATTTACACTAATTCTATTCTCATAATTTCCACCAAAAACTGATGAAAGTAACACTTGAGCCTGTGTTGCATTTGTGTTTCTAAGTCTAACATAAAATTTATAATCTTCATTTAAATAATAAACTCCTTGTTTTATTACAGAATTTTCATTTGTAGTTAGATTTTCACCTGCTATAACCGAATCTTCCATTACTTTTATTATTGTCTTTGTATATTCTATTTTATACTTTTCTTCATAAGTTTCATCATTGCTTGGTAAAAGTATAGGCTTATGTATTTCTAACTCAACATCATAAATGTTTCCTGTTTTATTTAAATCATAAAGAAAGGTCTCATAATCTTTTTGCGTAAGATAACCTTTGCTTCTTACACTGTCTGCAAAGTTTGTAGTTATTTCAACAACGATATTTTTAGCCATACTATCTTGCCTCGTTGCTACATTATATATTGGAAAAACCACTATTATTATAACTAATAATATTGTTGCTATTAAAACGCTTATGTTATCCTGCATATGTACAATGCCCCTTTCCTTTTAATTTATATTTCTTTTAGCTTTATTACTGTATATCCTTCACTTGAATTGTGTTCTTCTACTAAGATTTCATAATACTTACTTAGATTCAAGGTTCTCTTAAGATAAGTAACTATTTTCTCACGGCTTGTATTTTCATCACTGTCTATTTTAGTACCACTTCTGTTTTCCATTATAATTTTGTATTTACCTGATTTTTGTTCCTTGTCATCACTTATATAATTTGTAAAATATGATACCAGTTCATATCCTTGTACTTTTCTGTTTGTTTCATGTGTAACCAATACTCTGCTCCCCTTGGGAATTGAAGCATCCAGCTCAATTGCTTTTTCTGCTACATCTCTTACCCCAATTAATAAGGTTACTGCTATCGATAGTGCTACAATAAATATAAATGTGTTTACTCCTATTTGTATAGCTTGTTCTGCAGACTCTTCCATATGTTCACTCCTTACTTTTTACTAAAAAGAATTCTTATTCCTTTTGATATCGATATCAATTCGGATGTATATATGTCTGTATATTGTGATTCTGAAATATTTATATCACTACATATGTAACCCCCACCATTATTTATACATACTTCAATAGTTTTATTGTTTTTATATTTTTCTACCGTATTTCTAACATCAAGCCCGTTAAACTCATTTATAGAATCTTTGTATTTATTTAATTCATCTAATTTTGATTCCAGTGATACATCTGTTTCTCCCACATTTTTATATATTTCTCTAATATGTGTAAATTCAAGTATAACAACAGTAGTAATAAACATTGTAACAAATATTGCTACACCTATTATAATTGCCCTTGTTGAAATTTCATCCACAAATGTTCACTCCTTTCTATTACGAAACTTTTTTAATAATCACATATCCGTTTCCTTCATTTCCTGTCATTGTGCTTCCTGTTCTTAATGGATTTTCCATAAGACTATTTCCACTTATTGCAATTCTGTCATTTTTTATAGAACTAATTGAAGTCCATAATCCAGATGTGTTAAATTTTATTCTAAGGTCTTCTGTTATTTTTTCCGAAAACTGACTTGCTACAATGCTTGGAAACGGATAATATTGTCCTTCACTATATGAACCTGTCCCCGAATAAACGAAGGATATTCCTCCACCTCCACCTGAGTATTCTCTATGAGCTGAGCTGCCACCATAATATCCTGAACCTCCTGCACCTGCACCGTCGTAATCAACTATTCCACCTTTTCCAAGATTTCCTTTTTCTGTTAATGGTATACGTTGATATGGTGGAGGACTATCTGGATGATCATAATTTATAAAATCGTCCCAACCTTTACTTATTACACTACTCACTGCTCCAACTCCATATCTATCAGTCCTTTGCCCAATTACTGTTTGTCCATTTCCTGCACTTGTAAGATTCCCTGCATATCCTCCAGCACCTGCATTCCCTATTGATATTTCTTTACTACTTCCTCCGGCCTCCACCAGCTACTATAATTCTACTTAACAATGAAGTTGTGTCATCCCATAATCCTTTTTGAAGCCTTACGTCTGTGGCTCCTCCTCCGCCATATCCATTATATGAGTTTCCTCCACCATTCCAGCCTCCATTTTCTCTATTTAAATCTGTGTATTTTGTTCCTTGCCCTCCAATGTATAAGTATAACGTTACATCTTTACTAAAAGTAAACTGTCCATATGCGTATGCTCCTTTACCCTTTAAAATACTTGTGGGTCCTCCCCCAGACGCACCCCAACATTTTATATTGTAAGTTCCTTTTTCGAGTATTACTTCTTCTACTTCCCCTTTATATTTGAACATTCTACCACTTTCGCTTGAAATTGCTCCATTTACTTCTGATACTAATGTTGAACCATCATTTTTTATAGTTCCACCATAACTAACAAAAACCTTTGGAATCTCTTCTAAACCCACATTGGCTGTAAATAAGGAATAAAAAACACTCGCAATAGTTTGATTGGTATTTTTTACGCTTACAATTATTTGATCTCCTTCATTCAAAATGTATGAATTTTCATTTAAATATCTTAAAGATTGGTACATGCTAGTATTCCCCATCATACAATCTCTTAAATATTCCTCTTTTGTAATACTTGAGCCCAAAAATAATCTATCTATTATTTGTTTATCCGTTATTCTCTCTTTATTTATTGTATGTCCAGTTGAAATTTCAGAATTACTTGAATCATATATTCTTTGCACTTTATTACCTAAAACAGAATTTCCTTCTTGTAAAGTAACAGGATTATTTATATCTCCATTTATATTAGTGTATTTTTTATAATCAAGAATATGAAGTAGCTGTTTATCTTTAGCTCCACCTTTACCATATATAAATATAGCAGGGTCATACCTCTTTTTAACATGTTCTATCTGTACATCATAAAAGTTTCCTGTGCTTGACATTGACATTACATAATCATTGTACATTTCTGGTGAAATGTATCCTTTTTCCCTTACGTTATCAACAAAAGATTGTGTTTGCTTTAATACTAAACTGTATGATATATCATCTATTTTTTCAAAAGCCATATAAACAGGAATCATAAAAAATATTAATATTCCCACTGCCCAGGCTATTATTTTTTGTAATTGAGATTCCATCTATACCTCCTAGTTTTCAAATATAGCTTTAATTGTAGTTATAGCATTGTTTTTAGTAACTATTAATGCATATGTATAATTAGGTCTAATTATATAATCTAATTCTTGCTGATTACTTTGCTCCCAATATTCTTTTCCTCTAATACTAGTAATACCTTCTTCATCTCCCGCTAAAGCTTTTTCATCTGATGAATAAATCTTTATTACTATTCTTTCTTCATCAAAATAATAGTTCATTAAATATCTTAATTCTAAACCTGTGATTTTTTCTTTATTAAGTATGTCTCTTATTTCTGAATTTGACTCCACTGATATATCAAATCTATTTGCAACAGATGCCGATTCTTTAGCTGTATTATAAAAAGTTATAATCAAAGTTATCGTAATCATAGCTACAAAAACACTTACTCCAATAAATACTGCCCTACTTGCATTTTCATCCATATTCTCACCCTTACATTTAGTTAAATTCTACCATAAAACACCTACAAAATGTACTTATATGATTATATGTATTTTAATTGTTACTAAAATGTAATTGTATTGTAACATTGTGTTTTAATACCTAAAATACAGTGTTTTAATGCCAGCAATATTATATGTTATTAATGAAAAACAAGTTATTAATACATCTCTGTATTAACAACTTGTTATTACTATTTATATACTTTTTCAATTATTTGTTCAATTCTATCATACTTTTTAACACTAAGAATAGGTAATCCCAAAGGAGCATATTTTATTTCTAGACTGTCGATCCGTTTGTTTTGTGTCACAACTTCTCTATTATCATTCATAAGTAATAGAGGTTTTCCATACGTTTCCAAGATTTTTATTTTGACTTCTTCACTTATTACTTCTCGAGAAAAAGCAGGACACAGGCGATTTTCTATAGGGCATACTAAAACACTTCCTATAAGTCCTTTTTTAAGAATTAAAGACCCTTGTAAACTTCTATACCAGCCAGTAGAACCAAACTCTGATGAAATCACAATGCCATTTGCCCTCACTTCTTGTAAAGGTTTATCATCATATATTTGTTTAAATTTTATTGAAGAATGTTGATTTCCTCCTATAAAAAATTCGTTCATTGCATATTCCTTTTGCATTGTTCCATCAGAATATACAATTTTTAATTCTAATACTTGCATCGATGCAATAATTGCTTTACTTGGATTTACAAAGAAATTTAGAACCTCTTCCAAATATATATACTCAATTCTTGTAAGGAATCCTAATGTTCCAGTATTTATGCCAATATATAGTTTGTTTTGAGCAAACATAGCCTTTCGCAATCCCTCTAAAAATGTTCCATCTCCACCTATTGTCACTATTACATCTGCAGAGTCACAATCAGTTATCCGCATATTATTCGTTTTTAAAAAATCTTCAATTACTGATTTTACTTCTGAACTTAAGCTACAACTTTCTTTTACAACTATTCCTACACTTGCTATGCTTCCAATAAACATTACAATCCTCCTTAACTATTAATTATAGTTCTTTCTCTTGTTTTTTGTTGTTATTATAACATAATGTTTAATCTTTATCAATTCTGCTATTCTATTCCAAGACTTAACATAGAGCATTAAAAAACCATACCTTAAACGTTTGTTTACATTTAAAATATAGTTTATAATTATACTATTATTAATTTTAATTTATGTCTATGCTGATGCAGGTGGTACAAAAACTATTCCAACAATAGTGTTAGTACCTTCAATTTTTAAAACATATGATTTAAAAGTATTTGATGTATCAATGTAAATTCCACTTGAAACTTTACCAAGATCATTAAATTCCTGCATAGAAGTTTTATGTACTAGATCCGCAGTAGCAGCATTTTTATAATCATCAGCTTTAACCTTATAGAATTCTTTACTATCGTCTCGTGATACCGTTCCCTTACCTAACTTTACAGCGCCAACTGTTGCAGCAGCTGTAGTTGATGGCACGGCATCTGAAGTACCTGCTTTCATTAGTACTACTGTCATTTCAGTTGAGTTTAAATATTGTTGAATAGCAGATCTAACTTGTACTCCTGATAATGTTTTATTATCATAGTTTTGTAAAATTTGATTTTGCAGTCCTGTAGACATAGTTCCAAGTTCACTTGTTGCATCATCAACAAGCCCTGTTCCCAAGTTTACTATTAATAATACTGCTGAAATAATAATGATTGTAATGAATAATCCCACACCAATCATAATCGCTTTTTGAGCGTTATCCATAAAATATTCCTCCTTTAAATATATTTTATATGTTAAACACTTTACGTGTATTAACCTGTTTAATTTTACATACCCCTCATCTGAGTAAAGTATGTTGACATTTGCATTATACTTACAAGCATAAGTGGACCTACAAAGTATCCTGCTATAAGTATAATCATAGGTGTAAAGCCAATTGCTTTACCCATTGAAACTTTTTTTTGTACTAATCTTTCGTTTCCTTCTTTACGTTTTTCATAGTAGAATGTTCTTTCTGTTTCAAGTTCATCAAAAGCTTCTCTTATAGGTATTCTTTCAACAGATGAAATTAATCCTTCTACTATTCTTTTAAAATCTTTGTTTGGAATTCTATCTTTTAATTCTTCCAATGCTTCTGTAGCTCCTGCTTCATAGTTATTAAGTGCTGTTGCTATTGCATCTTTAAAAGCATATGAGTATCTTTCAAGCCATTCTAACATTGTTTGAACATCTATTCTTTCTATATACATAAGCATGAGTATAATGGATTGGAATTGCATTATTTCATTTTCTTTTTCCATTTCACGCATTTTGTTACGCATGAATAATAATAAGTTAGGCATAAAGTAGACTATAAATCCTACAAACAATGCTATTAATAGTTCCCAGAATTTTAGATAGATTCCCTGCACTGATTGAACCTTATTATATATTCTTTCTATCTGTTCATCACTAATGGTATTTCCTTTTGCTTCTATATCAGTTTTTATTTGTTCTTTTGTAATCTTACTGTCGCCCCTATACATATTAACATACTCTGCATCCTCTTCTGCCATCATTTTTGCAGCTTGTTCATCTGCCTCAGATAACTTTCCTAGTTTTAAAAACTCCTCACTTATCTGGTTAAAGACTCCATTAAAATCTATATAATGCATATTTAAAATTAATATTAATGTTGCAACAAAAGCAACTACTGCTGCTGTTACTTTATTAACATATAGCCACTCGAGCGTTAAAAAAGCATTTGTGTTTTTTATCATCTCGGTCTGTTTTTTTCTTTTAGTTGTATATTCTGCTGGTATTAAACCATCGACAATTCTTCTAACAATTGGGATTTGATATGCCCTTTCTTGCCATTTTTTTGTAACAATACGGTCAAACTTTATCTGTTCCGAATCTTCTCTTATAAGTCTTAATAAATAATAGCATATAAATATTGAAACAAGTATAAGTGATTTTATTATAAATCCAAAGCTACTACTATAAAAGTTTATAAGTGCCGAGAAATTGCTTTCTGCCCAATTCTGAATTATGTTTGTAAATAATATTGGTGCAACTGCTATAGCTGTTAAGCTTCTAAACATATAGTTTATTTTATCTCTTTTAAGTACTTCTAAATAAACATCATTTACTATATTGTTTAAGTTTTTAAGGTATACAGATGTTCCATCTACTTTTCTATCTCCAAGTTCCATTGTAAGATAAGAAACTCCAGCAAATAATTTCAAAAATCTGTTTGGCGCTGTATCATAATATCTTTCTAGCTGTACTTCTGGATCTTCTGATGTTATTGCTTCTTTAATTCTCCTTACTTGTGGCATTATTTCCTTGTCTTCTAACTCGTCTATAGCATCATTAAAAGCTTCTTCTATCATCCCATGTTCGTGGAATGAGTGCCTTATTTCAGTAAAAACTTCAGGGAGTTGTCTAAGTATTTTATCTGCTACGCCTCCAACTCTGAAATTTATCATCATTTCATTTACTATTACAACTGCAATAATTGTAATCAATTGCATATATAAATCGTTAGTTACATTCAAGAAAATAAACAATCCTGCAAATACAAATATTACAGAAGAAAGCATTATATTTCCTGTTTTTCTTCTAATTTCATATTCCGTATAGTCATTTACCATTTCTAGTTTAAGTCTTGTCCTTCTTGCATAATATTTAAGTACTGGTGTAGACACACTTATTATATAAAATGCTTGATATATTCTATCTGTTATATCTGATATAGATGTTTTTTTGCCTACAACCATTTGATCCTTTTGGAAAAGTGCACTGTTCTTTTTATATTTATTCTTTACTGATTGAAAATATATGAATAAACCTATTATTCCAAGTAAAGAAAATGCAACTAGTCCTAGGGCAATATATACAATCATTCTATCACCCCCATACTCTATCTATGAAGTCATCAAACTCTCTCATATCTTGAGGTGACATGTTTTCTCTCATTGCTTTTATATTTTCTTCACTAATCGGATGTGCCATATAGTATTTATTATCTCTAAACTCTACTATATTATGATGTTCGTAGTTAGCTGTTTGCGTCATATGTCTAAAATATTCTGTAGCATTATCCATAAAGCTATCCCATTTACCATCCATTGTTTTAGCATTTCTATAATTATCGTTATAATTATATGTTACTTCCTTAGGTACACACTCTGTGATTCTTTCTATAAACCTTGAACCGTCAACTCCCTTTTTCAAATGAACGTTGAAGTTTATTACATTTACAACTTGAACTTCTGCAACATTTTCATCATTAAACATTCCTATTTTTAGTAGTGAGTTTCTAAGTGATGTAATAAGATTTGGGAATGTTTTAGCATGGTGAGTAAATAATGTGAACTTAGATGCAACCTGTGCCATTTGAATCATCCATGCAGCAACTGGATCAGTTGCAACCTCTCCTAGGATATTAACACCACCATCAGTTTTCTTCTGAACGTCAAGACCCATTTGTCCTGTTATTGTTTCTGTTTCCCTAAGAGAAAGAATGTTGTTGTATGGATATATCTTTCTTAAATGTAACTCAAAGGCTGTTTCCTGTACCCTTATTGTTATTGTTGGATATATATATTTCATTATAGCCATTAACAATGTTGTCTTACCACAACCTTGCTCTCCAGTAACGGCAGTTACTCTTGCCCCTCTAATTAAGAATTTAAGCATTTCTATAACCGGTTCCTTACCTTCATGTATTAATAATTGTTCTGTATTTAGTAAAGTTGGTGGAGCAAACTTTCTTACGAAAAATGCCCATGACTCTGAAAAGTTAGGTCTAAGAACAACTACACGTGAGCCATCCTTCATTTCATTGATTTTAAATCCAACAGATTCAGAAAGTTGTCCAGGGTTATTATATTTATATATATTTTGACATACCCTCTTAAGTTCTGCTTCTGAGCCAAAACTTAGAAATGACAAATACATTGCTTTACCTTTATAGAACACCCATACACTATCGTAAGACATTGGTATGTTTATTTTACCTGTTTCATCTAGGTATTCTTCCATATCTCCTACTTGGTCTAAGAAGCTTGGTGGAATACCTGATACTCCTCCAGAAACACCATCTACGTTCTGATCTCTTATTTCATCTATTACACTATAACCTTTATAGCCTTGATATATTCTTTGAACCACTATTTCTAGCTTATCATCGAAATTCAATGAAAAGTTAGTAGATTGTTCCTCAAATATCTCATTAATTTCTCTTTCAGTTATAACATATGATGGAACATTCGGATCATACTCAAATTTTGGTTCATCTAGTTGATACTCTGTAACTATTTGGGAAAAAGCATTTGTTTTATATTCCTTTTTATACTGATATAATAATATTTCAAACTTGTCTTGTGCTGTTAATCTGCTTGGATTATCAAAGTTAATAGCATAATTTATATTTATATTATTAACTTTATAATTATTTGACAAAAGGTCAAACATTAAAGTTTTAACATATTTTTTGTCACTTGAATCTGCAAAACCTGCACCTTTCAAAGCTTTTTTAAGTTCATATTTTGTGTTTTTTCTTCTTTCAAATTCATCTTCGGAAAGAGCTAGGTCATAAAGATTCATTCTGGTTATTTCATCGAATTGATTTTTGATATAATCCATCATCCCTTTTAAGCTATATGCTAATCTTTCACGCTCCACTTCACTAATTTCTGCCGACCTTTTTCCACCCCTAGTAAGTGAATATATACCAAATGCTACAAGTGCAATAATAAGTATGATGAGTAATAGATTAATTATATACATCATTGACACAGCTACAGTTCCTCCTTCCAGATTTATATCTCTTTAACTTTTGTTACTTCTATTATTTTTTTAATTATTTTTCTAACTTCAGATATGAAATATCCATTATAATCTTTTTTATCTGCTTTAATATTTTTATAAAAGAAATCTATTGCTAGACCATCATTACAAGCGTCTGTAAAAATATAATTATGTGGTATTGCAAACAATGGATATTTAACTTTATATTTACCTTTTATGTTGAATAAATTATATTTTGATTTGTTTTCATAATCTCCAATTATTATTATTTTATTTTTTCCTTTTATTATTTCATTTTTTTCAATTTCATCAAAAAATTCTTCTAGTCTAACAACTTCCTGATTAATTGTACAAATAATTAAATCCGCATCTTCTAATACTTCTCTAATATATTCATTTTCTGTTCCCTTTGGAAGATCTATAATTGCAAAGTCATATGCTTCTCCTGCTTTTCTAACAACTGCTGGAAAAGTTTCTTTTAAAGCATTAAATTGATCTCTTGTTTTTACATTCGTTCCATACATAATATCAAGTTTTTGTTTAAGAATTGGTTTTGCATAATTCCTAACACTTTCTGGTAATAACTTGTTACTTTCTGATAGACGCGAAAGTGCAGTCATTCCGATATTTGAATTTTCGAATATATTCATTGCTTTTAATTGATCATAATCGGTAAATGAACTTTCAATTTTCCTACTTTTCCAATGAGCATGTAATAAAATACTATTCACGTCTTCTTCTATACCCATTAATGTACTTACGGCTATTGCAGCATGCGTGTTTCCTGTAGTTCTTGTAAGTGGGCTCCAAAATACAATTTTAGACATTATCTTCCCCTCCTACTACTCTGTTTTATTTCTTTTCTAAGTTCTGATGATGTAACATCTTTTAAAATGTCTGCTCCCATTTCCGCTATTAGTGTTACAAACTGTTTCGTATGTCTCATAATATCAATTATTCCACTTTGTTGTGCTTCTATATCTGCTATTCTATCCTGATCATCATATGTAAGTACAAAGCTATTTTCATTCCATTCTATTGCAAAATTCATTAATTTATTTTCATAATATTCTTGACTAGTTCTTGTTGTATAATGTCTGAACAATACCTTAGTAAGTTCTAATTTTTTATCTATTGGCTTATATATCATTAATGTTTTTAAAAGTTCTATGTTTCTTGCTATTGATATATTAGAATACTCTACAAAGAAGTACATTTTATTAATGCCTCTGGCTCTCATGTTTTCAAACGCTTCTGAGTTATCTATGTCTATTAATATGTAATCATATAACCCTATGTTAAGTTCTCTTTTACATATATAGTTTTCTATATCATGCATACTATTAAATCCAACAGCAAAATCAATTGAATCATATTGCGTAACATATCCTTCATTTTTATCATTTTCGTTTAGTGATGGAATAGTATATTTTAATCTTTTTTCTAACGTTCCATCTACAACTAAAACTGATTTATTCATATAATTAATTGCTTTTGCTAGATTGATTATATAATCTGTTTTATTAACATAGCCTGCTAATGCTATTACTTCTTGCATCGTACCCTCTCCCTATTTTTATCGATTTTGTGCATTTAAAATTCCACTTCTTAATCCTTGTTGTACTGTTATTTGTTCTTGTAATCCTGTAACTGCCTCTTCAAACTTATCTCCTGATGTATTTTCAAATTGAGAAAGCTTTTCTTCTAGCTGTCTTCTTAAATTTGCACTTAATTTTTCTTTTGCTTGATCTGTAATATGTTTGTTTGCTATCATATGATCTCTTACTATATCACTTGGTTGATAAGTTACCCTTATTTTGTTATATGCTTCTATATAATATCTATATTCTATTGCATATTTCAGTATAAGGTCTGATAATTTAGTTGAGAAGTCTATATATTCTTTTGTTTCTTCTCTTTTAACTTTATTATCTTTAACATCGTCTACATTTGTTGTATTAACATCTTCATCTGTAATATCTCTTGTGATTGTAACTTCTGAATTATCTTTTTGAATATCTTCAAGCCTTGATTTTTCAACTGTAGTTGGTGGTGGTAATACTTCAGTTCCTCTTGCTACTTCTGCCTCTATTCTTTTTGCAAGATCTATCCTCGCTTGATCTGCTGCTTTTTCATCTAACTTAATTTGAGTTGCAGTATCTACATACTGTACTCCATATAAAACTGCTCCATCTGTTATATACGTATCAACTGTCGCACTGTTTAATAAATATAATTCTTCCTCATCTAGATGTAACCATATAGTTGTTCCCGATATCTTTTGAACTTTTACTTGAGCTAAAACTAAATATTCTAATCCACTAGCTAGTTTTAGTTTTATATCCATTACATCTCCTTCCATTAAATTAGTTGGAAGAGCCACTGTACTTACTTCTTGTATTCTTTCATCTACAGTAACTATTTCATGGCTAAACATATCTGATGTTATAGGCATATTAGCTGGAATGTTATATTTTGCAACCTGTCCAACTACTGCTCCTGATCCACCTATTGTTATTCCTCCACTTGGAATAACTTTAATATGTACTCTTTGAGTTGATATCATATCTGCTTTTATTGTTTCCCCTTGAATAACATCACGGTTCAAAACTGCAAGTTCTGTTGTGTTTTCACTTAAAAACTTCTTGTTTGTTCCCTCTTGATATGACTTAACAGTTCGGATAGAAAAAAATGCTGTTAAAGCTATTCCTATAACTCCTACTCCTAAACCAATCGCTATTCCATATACTAATCTTTTTTTAATTTGACTCATACCTATCATACGTACTAACCTCCACTATAACTCTATTAAATGATATCCTATTCTAATTTTATTTTCAATGTATTGTATGCATTTTAGCCCCCTTTCTATAAAAATGTAAAAAAGATGTAATATTTGTGTAATATTACATCTTAGGCCATATTCCTCTAGAGACTCTGCTTTGTGGGATTTTCTTTTTCCCAATTTATTACAATTTGTAATTTAGTTTATGATATAAAACTGTTAATTTTGTTAAAAAACATCTATAGATAATCCATATATCTTAAAACTATATTTTATATAATCTAAAACACCTGATTTATTTATTTTATCTTTTATTATCAAATTAGTTTTTCCAATCAAATTTCCTTCTTGATCTTTGTATTTTACCTCTCCAACTTTACTACCTGCTTTTATTGGAGCTGTTATTTTTTTATTTATATCAACCTCTTTTTGTGTTTCAACTTTTTTACCTTTTTCTTTTAATAGAGATATATCACTTTCCGTTACAATTTTTACCTTATTCCCTAAATATTTATTTATCATTAATTCATCAATTACTATTCCTTTTTCTAACAAACCCTCTACATCAAAATTGGTAAATCCAAAGTTTAACAGTTGTTTTGTTTCTTCGTTCCTTATCTCTGAAGTAGGAGCTCCCGTTATAACTGTTATTAGTGACATTTCATTTTTGGTAGCAGTAGCTGATAAATTATATAAAGCTTTTGAGGTGAAGCCTGTTTTTAAACCGGTTGCTCCTTCATAATATCTAATTAACTTATTAGTATTTGAAAGTCCAAAAGTTCCCCCTCTTATAGAATCCATCCAAATGGTTGTGTATTTTATTATATCTGGATGATTTGAAATTAGTTCTCTAGACATTACTGCTATATCTCTAGCCGTTGTATAGTGGTTTTCATCATCTATTCCATGTGAATTTACAAAGTTTGTGCCTGTCATACCAAGTTCTACTGCCTTATCATTCATCATTTTAACAAAGTTAGTTTCAGAACCAGCTATCATCTCAGCCATTGCAACACAAACATCATTTGCACTAACAATGCATATGCATTTTAATGCTTCATCTACAGTAATTTCTTCTCCCTCTTTAAACCATATTTGTGATCCACCCATAGATGCTGCATTTGCACTGCAAGTTACTTTGTCTTCATATGATATCTTCAAGCTATCAATTGCTTCCATTATTAACAAAAGTGTCATCACTTTTGTAACACTTGCTGGGTAACATTTTTCATAAGCATTGTTCTCATATATTATTCTACCCGTCGAAGCTTCCATTAAAATTTGTGATTTTGATTTAAAATTAAACTCAACATTTGTTGCAACTGGCTTACTATCTGGTTTAATTTTTGTCTTTTCGTTTTTTGAATTTACTTCTAGATTATCTACGATTGTAAATGCTGGCTTAACCTTAAGTTCACTTTTAGTTGAAATCTCCTTACTTGTGCTTACTGCATATATAGGAATAAAGAATATATTTAACAACATAATTATTAACATACATATTATAAATTTATTTTTTTGCATATAGAAAATCACTCCTTATACTTCTAATAAAAGTATATGGAGTGGTTTTGTTTTTATGAACACTGATTGAATCTTTTATATAAAACCTTTGTATAATTTTATATTTTTCTTCTTATTTTACCTATGCTGAATATCATTATAGGAATTACTATTCCAAATGCTAAATCTAATAAACTACCAATTCCTTTCGAATATATTTCAAGTTCAAATATACTATTTGCTATTATTAATGACATTATATATGAAACAAATAATACTGGTGTTACCATTACTCTTTGACTATTTAATTTAAATAGTCCTTGAATTAGTGTTATTGCTACAAACGTTAATAATATTATTAATACAAAGTCTGTTACAATCCAAAAAGTAATGCCTATTGCTTCCATACGTTCGACAATTGAAAATAAATCAATATTTTTAATTGCTGTAAAATATGGCATTGAGAGATTTTGAGTTAAACCATATCCAAAAGCCCCTATTGTAGTAAGAACTATTGCTACGCTAAATATTATTATCATTATTGATTTTTTTAAACCAACTTTTAGCATTTCTTTTTTTTCAGTAACTCTATTTCCTAAAAAAAGAGCTAAGGGAAAATAA
This sequence comes from Clostridia bacterium, assembly GCA_028686615.1. GTDB lineage: Bacteria > Bacillota > Clostridia > TANB77 > CAG-465 > CALXJE01. The sequence continues at coordinate 15,778 of JAQUBQ010000004.1, forward strand.
AGAATTACGGACAAAATCGGTAATACTCCCATGAAAACATCTTTTGCTTCATATACTGTTACAGGATATAAATTTTTAATATCAATATTGTTCATTGATGTCACTAATATACCTATTACAAATATTATTAACGGTATCCATATAATTTCTGTAAATCTTCCAAAGTATTGCAATTTACCTCTAGCTATAATATATGCTACAAATATCGTAGAAATTAAGAAGAATTCAATCTCTGCACCAATATATAAGGCAGCAGAACATTTTTCTGCTAAATATCTTAATCTTATAGATAATGATAATATTGTAACTAATAAATATATAAATGTTAAAGCTTTTCCAAATACACTACCTAATATTCTTTCAAAACTTTCTGCAAGACTATCGTCCTTACCTTTTCTCATTATTTTATAAAATATGAATATCATTAAACTTATTGGTATTATCGATATTATTGAAGATACCCACGTTGCTTGCCTTGCAAACATTGAGCTATATTTAGGAACTATCTTAATTAACTCTGAACATATCCCAACAATCCACACTATATATAGTTGTCTTATACTTATTTTATCGTCTATTTTATCCATATTAAATCCTCAAATCGTATCTTATTACTAAAGAAAGATATAATACTATCTTTATAATCAGCATTATAATAAATTAAGGTAAGGAAGACCGATATAATCATAATTATAATATAGACTACCATTGTTTTTTTACTTTCCTTCATCTTACTATCTAAAATATCTATAATACCCGAAATCAAAAATAATATTGGCACATATTCCATAGCTGGCCTCCTTACTTATCTATCTTTATTAAGTCATAAGTTCTATCAATTTTACAGTTTACATTTATTTTGAATTCTAAGCTTTTAAATGCATTATTAAAATTGTCTTGTAATTTTTTATATTTATATGGGTGCTTTATTTGTAACGTTTTTTCAATCCCAAGAAAATCACAGTTCATATTTTTACTTTTATTTATAAGTTCATATACCTGTTTTTCTACCTTCTCTTCTTGTAACTTTTCATATTTTTTAATGTTTCCAACATTATCTATTGAACCTTCTCCTGCTACCTCATCAAGACTAGTAACTAAATTTACTTTTAATTCTATTCGTTCTAAATGGTCAGAAGAGTCAAATATAAACTTTGTACTACCAGTAACTTTTGTAATTCCAAACGATATTATATTTTTATTTTTAAGTGTAATATCTATTGAACCTCCATCTATTTTATTTTTTAACAAAGCATATATTATTGCTTCTTTTTTATTTAAATATCCTATACATTTGTTTCTTTTCATAATTGAATATCCATAAAAATCAAATTTCAAATCTTTATTTTCTTCATTGCTTTCTTTCTTGTTTTTTTCATTTTCTTCTTGTTTATTTTCCTTTGATTCTTTTTTTTCTTTTATTTCTAAAGTAGGAATCAAATATATTCCATTTCCTGATAATTTATGTTCTAGTAGATCTATCATTTTTAGTGGTATCATTATAGTTTGATAAGTTTTTTTATCTTCAATACTATCTAATTTTTCTGATAAGTAATATCCTTTAGATATAAGTTTTGTTAAAAATTCATTTGCAGTCATATCTTTTACTGTATAAACTTTAGCAGTAAGTCTTGTTTCTGGATCCCTTGCAATACGATCTATAACTTTGTCAATATCTTTATTTATTGTTTCTTCGCCAATAAGAAAATGCCTAACATGTGATGTAGTAATTATTTTTTCATTATAAAACTGTGCTGTTCTAAACGCAGTATTAAAGCTCTTTTCTTCATATTTTAATACTTCCTGGGTTGATATATCTTCTTCTGTAGTAGCGTCTGAACTTGCAATTTCAGTTCCCTTATTAATAACAATAGATATCCTTGCTTTTTTATCTGTTTTCTCCTCATAATCTAATCCTATAATCTTCACTATTTCCAAAGCACTTATTTCTTTCTTAGAGGGAATAAGTTGTTTACTTCCAAAGGCTATTAATATAAATATAACTAACATTACATATATTTTTATTTTTTTCATATGTTCACCTACTCCTGATTATCACTTGATACACCTCTTAAAAAAGTATCTTTTGTAATGTTTCTTAACTTATTAGATGTAAATGGTATAAGATATGGAACTCCAAACGATTCTTTTTTGGCAAGATAATATAGTATTAATATTAATCCTATCGCAAGTCCATACATACCCGCTATACCCGTTAATAACACTAAAGTAAATCTTAAAATTCTGAACGAATTAGATAAGTCTTGATTCGGTATCAAGAAGCCCGTTATACCTGCAATTGCAATTATAACAACAACCGCTGGAGATGTGAACTTTGCACTTATTGCAGCCTCTCCCACAATAAGTCCTCCAACTATCGACATGGTTTGACCTATTAGTTTAGGTAATCTAGCTCCTGCTTCTATAAGCATTTCAAATGCAAAAAGTATAAATAGTACTTCAAGAAGTGACGAAAACGGCACTCCCTTTTTACTGTTTATAATTGATATTACAAGTTCTGTAGGTAACATTTCTGTGTGAAATGATGTAACTGCTACATAAAATGCAGGAGTAATTAATGATATTAATGCAGCTATATATCTTATAACTCTAATCATTGAGGCCATCATATAATTAGATGAATAGTCCTCGGGAACTTGAAACAACATATTAAAAACTGCTGGTGCTGTGTAGACTATAGGTAATCCATCAATTAAAATTCCTACATCACCTTCAAGTAAATTAGAAGTTAGTTTATCAACTCTTTCCGTATACTGCACTGATGGAAATATAGAATAATTATCATCTACTAATTGTTCTTCAAAACTCGAAGGAGATATGATGTTAGGTAGTTTCATTTTTTTTACTTTTGTAATTATTTCATCTAATATGTTTTTATCTGTAATGCCTTCAACATAAACTATAGCTAATTTAGTATTAGTATTTTCTCCTATTTCAAATTCCTTTATTTTCAAATCCTTACTTTTAATTCTTCTTCTTAACAATGCTGTATTATCTCTTAAAGTTTCATTAAATGATTCTTTTGATCCTTTTACAATATTTTCATTTGAAGGTTCTGTAAATGATCTTTTTTCAAAACCTTTTGTATCAAATGTTATTGCTTTATCACTTACATTACTATCTAAAACACAAACAAAGCCAGATAATACTTGTGATATTATCTGTTTTCTATCATTATTTATTTTCATTTCAATATGAGGGATTTCTCCCATTTCCATTCGCTTAAATATAGTTGTAATATTCTTTCTATAAGTATAATTCTTTTCTTCTTCTATTAAATTCATAAGTGGTTTCAAAATGTTTTGATCTACTAATAATGAATTTATAAGTCCATCAATTGCGATTATATGAAATTTTCTTTCCTGATCCATCACTATTTCTCTTACAATTAAATCATCGCAATCTGTGAATTCTTCTTTGATAGAGTCTATTGTTATTCCTTGTTTTGTTACTATTGTTTTTGGTGCTTTAGGCCCCTTTTTTAATCTCCAATCATTAAACATTTATTAACTATCTTCCTCGATTTTTAGAATTTGTGCACTTTTATTTAAGTTTTTATCAATTAACCCGTTCACTTTACTTATAACATCTGGGGCAAGATCAATAATTCTATCTAACGCTGTATTATTGCTATCTAATGTTAATAATTTTACTACGTCTCCTGTAACAACTAAAAATGCTGCTGGTGAAATATTTACACCTGCACCACTACCTCCTCCAAAAGGAAGTTTGTTATTTTGAATATCTTTTGTTAAGCTTTTTACGTTAAATTCACTCCCACCTGCTGCAAAACCAAAAGAAACTTTAGAGATAGGTATTATTCCTGTTCCATTTTGAGTTTCTACTAACTCACCTACTATTGTATTAACATCTATCATTTCACTTAACGAATTCATTGCTGTCATCATTAGACTTTCTATTGGATGTTCTAACATTTTTATCACTCCTTACTTCATTTCTTTTATTTTCCTTTAGAAATCTTATTAATTTCAATATATATTTCAATATATCAATATTATTAGCAGGAATAAATGATATTATACTTTTATTTATAAAATAATAATTATACTCTGATATATGTATTTGATAATATAATTTATTTAAATTAAATTGTTCCTGATTACCATTAATTATCATACATACAATTGAATTTAATAATCCGTTAATATATGCATTTTTAACGTAATCATTAGTATTAAATCCAAATGAAAAGACAAGTTGTTCAAATTTAATCCTATTAATGATTTCATTTGTGTTTTTAAGTAATTCACGTAAGCTTTCTCTATCTTTTAAAATTAATTCTTTTATTTTTTTTTCAATTACACTACTGTCTTCCTCTTCCTTCTTTCCCTTTTTATCTTTAAGTACAAATTTATAAATAGGAATTATTCTAAAAATTTTAATTACAATCGTTATTTCTCTCTTAGGTTTTGTAACTTGAATAAGGTCATATACATTTTTTCCTCTTAAATCTATATGTAAATTTACTCTGATTTGTAAATTCAGAATTGCAATAGTTAGTATTAATAGAAATGAAAGGATTATAATTAAAAAAAACATCTGCATCACCAGTTTTATTATTTCCATATAATTCTAATTTATTCTTCCTTTAACATAAAGTAAAAACACTTGCTGTTGCAAGTGCTTCTTTTATATATTTTATTTCATTCTTTAATAAGTGATAAGTCTAAATTTTTCATGTTTTTGTTTTTAACTACAATATCACCAAACATATCTTGCTGTTTTATATCAACATGCTTTAGTCTTGAAAGTTCTAGCACACTTAAAAATGCTGTAACTATATCAATCTTTTTTTCGGTTCGCGTATTATATACTTTACTAAATATAAAACTAGTTTTCTTTTTAAAAATATCAAATATTTGTTTTACTTTGCTTCTAATAGTTATCTTTTCATAAGTAACTATTTTTTGAACTTCTTCCGCTTTAATATTTACTTTTCCTTTATTTCTATCCAATATTTCAAAGTATATATTTTGAATTTCTTTTAGATCAAGGTTTATACAACCTTCTAATTGTCTTTTTATTTTTATTTTCTCTGGTTCCTTTTCAAATGTACCAAAGTTTTCTCCATATGTTTTTTTAAATTCATCTAGATTTTCTTTATATTGTTTATACTCTAATATTCTGTTTATAAGTTCTTCTTCTGTCATTTCTTCTATTTCATCTTCTTCTGGTTCAGTTATTGGTAACAACTTTTTCGATTTTAAGTATAACAAATTAGATGCCATTACTAAAAATTCTGTTGCAACTTCAAGATTTAATTCTTGCATTTCTTTTAAATATTCAATATATTTGTCTGTTAAACTACTAAGTGATATATCAAATATATTCATTTTATTTTTAGAAATCAAGTGGCATAAAAGATCTAATGGCCCCTCAAAATTTTCAATTGTTATATTATACTTGTTTTCTTCAAGCAGATTCATCTTGCTCTACCTCCACCTTTATGTATGTTTCTAGTTGTGTTATAGCTTAGTTATCATCCATTGTGCTTTCTACGCTTTCTTTTTTAAAAGCTCTTCTATATAAATACGATTTCTTTTTCGTTAAATCGTAACCTTTTAATTTTGAACTAAGTAACTTACTAATAACCTTGTTCTCATAAGCTGTTGAAATACACTTATTAAACTTTAAATCAATTATATCTGCTTTTAATCCCTTTTGCAATAACTTTTGTTTTAGTTCGTAAATTGAATACTTTTCTGTTCTCATGTTTTGTCTAATATATGCTTCGATATATTGTTCATCATCTATGTATGATAACCCTATAAGTTCATCTATGATTTTGGATATTGTTAAAGAGTCTGCACCGAGACTCTTCAATTTTTTTGTAACTTCATATTCAGTTTTTTTAGATATTCCAATATATCTTATTGCTTTTTCTTTCGCTACTACATATTCCATATCAACCTCTTTTATTATTCTGTTATTTCTAGTTCTTCTTCCTTTTTATCTGTTTCAGGCTCACCTAGGCTTTTTTCAAAGGCTGCGTTAAAATTATCTCTTACTTTCTTTTCTATTTCTTTCATAATGTCTTCATTGTTTTTAAGGTACGCTTTTGCAACTTCTCTTCCTTGTCCTATTTTTTCTGTATTATACGAGAACCACGCTCCTGATTTTTTTACTATATCTAGATTAACTGCTTGATCTAATATGCAACCTTCTGCTGATATTCCCTCACCATATATGATATCAAATTCAGCTTCTCTAAATGGTGGTGCTACTTTGTTTTTTACAACTTTAACTTTTGTTCTCGTTCCCATAAATTCACCATTTACTTTTATTGCTTCTTGTTTTCTAACATCTAAACGAACTGATGAATAAAATTTAAGTGCTCTTCCACCAGGAGTAGTTTCAGGATTTCCAAACATAATACCAACCTTTTCACGTAATTGGTTTATAAATACTGCAGCTGTTTTTGATTTTGAAAGAACGCCCGTAAGTTTTCTTAATGCTTGTGACATTAATCTAGCTTGTAGTCCTATATGAGAATCACCCATTTCACCATCAATTTCCGCTTTCGGAACAAGTGCTGCTACGGAGTCTACTACAACAATATCAATTGCACCACTCCTAATTAATTGTTCAGTGATTTCTAAAGCTTGCTCTCCTGTATCTGGTTGAGAAACAATTAAATTGTCGATATCTACTCCTAATCTTTTAGCGTATACAGGGTCCAAAGCATGTTCTGCATCAATAAATGCAGCTACTCCTCCTAATTTCTGTGCTTCTGCTATCATATGAAGAGATACAGTTGTTTTTCCTGATGCTTCAGGTCCAAATACTTCTATAACCCTTCCTCTTGGTATGCCACCAATACCAAGTGCAATATCTAAACTAAGTGCTCCCGTTGGTATTGAATCTACATTTACACTTCCAACTTCTCCTAATTTCATGACAGCACCTTTACCAAAGTTCTTCTCTATTTGTGACATAGCCACATCTAATGCTTTTTTCTTATCATCTGATATCATATTTCTTTCCTCCTATAAGTTCGAACACACGAACATTTGTTTGATTGCATTATATGTCACAAACAAATGTTTGTCAAGTGTATTTTATAAAAAAATGTAATTTTTATTTTTTGTTTTCATACATTGGAATTATATCCATATATTTAATAAAAGTCAATTAGATTCATATGCCCATTTTCGACTGCTTTTATAAGGAGGAAAATATGATAAAAAAAGACATCATTTTATTGATATCACTTTTTATACTTTTAATAATTTTTTATATTATAATATCCTCTTGTTTGTCAACATACTCAACCGTAATTTCTACTAATATAGATAATTCTAAATGTGAAAATCAAACAAACTTTATTTTAGCCTTTTTAAATCCATATATCTATGATTCCCTTAAATCTCATTATGGTGAAATTCAAAACTTTGATCTTTTTGATGCTGAAATCTTAAAAATTGAAGATCATACTTATCAAGGTTATTCCTTTAAAATAACAATTTCTGTTACATCCTTTATTGGTGCACACCTTCTTAATTTTAATACAAACACAATAACATATACTTTAGATTCTACTGGAGTATATGAAACAGCTTTTACTTCTAATAAAATATAGATGTTATGCATTTTATGACTCTTTATATTATATTTAATACATTTTTAATTAAATTAATAAAAATATTTATTCCTTAAAAACACATCTCAAAATATTATTTTTTTGTTCTAACATTTTAGAAACATTTTAATATTTAATTTATTTTTATACTACATATATAATATTAGGAGAATCAAAATTTTTGTTTAACTCGCTCCTTATAAACTTTTCAGCATCATCTCTATATTCTTTTCTATATATATATTTACCTTTACCTCTACCTGTCATAAGTTTTTTATTGTATAATTTTATTTTATCAGGAAATGCTTGCTCGTTAATTGCATTATGAACATAACTATAAGTCATAAATATCACTTCAATAAACATCTCTTGTTTAACTTTATAAGACAATTTGTTTTTTAATTTTTGTATTAATTCAAAATATAATTCTTTCCAGTTCTCTACAAATATTACTGGAGCAATTAGTATTCCTACTTTATATCCAGCATCACATAATTTATTAATAGCATTAATTCTATTAATTAATGAGGAGGTACCAATTTCTATTTTTGATATTATATATTGTGGGTTTAAACTCATTCTAATAATTGTTTTACCGTTATGCTTTAAATTAAGTAACTTATCCACCATGTTAAATTTAGTAGGAAAAGTAATAAAACCTCTGCCTTTTTCTCCGAATTCTTCAATTACTTTATTTAAATTACCTGTAATTTGATTTTCAAGAATTAAATCACTATTACTTCCTATTTCAAAAGTAGATGTTTCTTTTGCCTTAATAGATTTTTTAATTAGATTTGATATAATAAATTCATTGTTTGCATAAATTCTTAAATAAGAACACTTATTATAATTACAAACTAAATAACAATATAAACACATCGCAGAGCATCCTGAAGAAGTAAAAGGTACTAGGTAATCTGATGATTTTTTATTTTCTACATATTTATGAGTTTTTCTGATCCCAATAATTAAATATTTTTTAAGTTCTATAAAATCTTTATTATCTTTTTTTCTTAGTTCTTCAATATTATTATGGCTTGTTATAGGGAGCCATTCTATATTATTATATCTTTCTCTTAACTTCTGCCCTAATTCATAATTAAGTGCTTCAGGCTCATAATAAATTTTTTTATATTTCATAATAACCTTCCTTATTAAATATCATTTATAATAACTAATGTATACTATTAAACCTATCATTTAAGCTCTTTACCAAATGTAATTTTTGTTTTAAATACTATAAGGTTTTTAGTAACATATGTTTTATTTTTATAAAACAAAAACTTAGTGCCACATTTTAAACTCTACATTTATTATGGTTACTTTTTGCAATATTATTAAGTAAATATATACTTAAATTAATGAATATTAAATTTTAATAAGTATCATAATAAATTTAGAAAGGGTGTTATTATGAATGAAAAAACAGAATTATTAAAACATATCTATGAAGATAGTGAAATGGCCAGTTATACTATAGAAGAGTTGTTACAAGATTTAGAAAAAAAAGACAATAAAATTAAAAAGCTTACACAAGAACTATTAAATGAATATCAAGATTTTTTATATAAAAGTAAAGATATATTCAATAGCAAAAATAAAAAGTTACCTCAAAATAGTATGATTGGTAAATTGTCTGCTAAAATGGGAATTGACAAGAATGTTAAAGATGATAATAGTGATTCTAGCATTGCTACTATGCTTATAAAAGGTATTTCAACTGGAATTATCAATACAGAGAAAAAAATCAATGATTATAAAGATATTGTAGATAATGAAACTTTAGACTTGGCTAAAAAATTTCTTTATTTTCAACAACAATCAATTGAAAAATTAAAGATATACTTATAGTTATTTGTTAAAATTTTTACTATACTAATATATAACAACTTAATTATTATAATATAAAGAACACTATAGCTCTTTTAAAAAGCACTATAGTGTTTTTATTTTAAAATAAGCCCATTAATTTTAATACCACTAATACTATTACTCCCGGTAAACCTAGTATTCCTACAACCAATGCCGATATCCAATTAATTGCAATATGAAAATTAAAGAAGTTACCTATCCAGTTGGCTACTAACAGTAATAACACTCCTAATGCTATATTGATAAATAATTTTACTATTTTTTTAATTGGCCATGCTAAAAATTTCACTATAATTAAAAGTGCTAATACTGCACCTATAAACACTAAATACTCCATAAATACACCTCCTTATAGAATAATTACTTTTGTTTAATAAATATAAATCTTTTAATTAATATTATTATATGGTTGTCTAAAAAGAATATTACAATTCTTCTTGCTTATTATGCAATATTTATTATTATAACACATATAATATATTGTACCATAAAATATTGTAATCCTAATTTAATAAAAGGGGTGATTAAAGTGACTATTAAAAATCTTAAACTAGAAAACGGGATATACCCAGAAGGAACCTACTCTTCATTTAAGTTATACTATAAGGGGTATGCTCTAACAGAGGAATGTTCTAATATCGCATATATCAATAATAAGTTAATTGCAGTAAAAGCTGTAAGTGGCGTTTTCATATATAAACCAGAAGTCATCTGTAATGATAACGGATGTTCCCTTATCCCCATTGCTTTTTTTAAAGCATATGATTCTTCTGCATATATGAAAGTATCTATAAATGGTATAAAATATATTATAGATAGCAACGTACAAATTAAACGCTGTGATTGCATTCCTCTCCACTAATTATTAATATGGTTAAATGTTTTTAACCATATTTTTTAACAAATATTTGTTTGTATTAAAAACAACACTATTTGTTGTTGAATTACAAGTTTCGACAAACTTCGCAAAAATATTGTGATATAAAGTATGTAATTACATTATGGAGGTGACAATTACATATGAAACGTATATCAATATCTTCAGATTTTATTTTATCTATTGGATATGATAAATCTAACAATTTATTAGAAATCGAGTTTATAGATGAAACGATATATCAATATTTATGTATATCAGAAAAACTATATACTAGTTTATTAAATTCAAGATCAAAGAAAAAATTTTATGAGAAAAAAATTAAAGAAAAATACATGTGTCTTAAATTAAGATAATCCATTTCCTTTTTATACAATAAAGAAGTGCTATATTTACTAGCACTTCTTATTATTCTTCATATTCGAATTTATAGCCTACTATGTCTACTGTGTCTTTATCTTTAATTCCTCTTTCTCTTAAATCCTTTATTATACCCATTTTTATTAAAGTCCTTTGCATATATTGTCGTGATTCAATATCATACATATTTACCCTTTTCATCAATCTTTCTAAAGCCTTACCAGAAACTTTAAATCCATCTTGTATTTTTTCAATTTTATAGATATCTTCATCTAATGTTATCTCCTCATATAAATCTTCAACAAATATAATCTCTTCTTTTGGAATTTCTTTTAACGTTTTTGATACTACTTCAACTAATTTGTCTAAATTTTGCTGAGTAACTGCTGATATTTCTATGATTTCAACTTTGTCCTTTTTACATATTTCTTTTAACTTTTGTAAGTTTTTTTCATCTTGAAGCACATCAACTTTATTTGCAACCACAATCTGTTTTTTAGCTGTTAATTTATCACTGAATTTTTTAAGCTCCCTATTTATTGTATGGTAATCATCAATTGGATCTCTCTCTTCACTTCCACTTATATCTACAACATGAAGTAACAATCTTGTCCTTTCAATGTGTCTTAAAAACTTAATTCCTAATCCCACACCTTCACTTGCTCCCTCAATTATCCCAGGGATATCTGCCATAATAAATGTACTTCCATCTTTTGATTTTACCACACCCAAAGATGGTTCTAATGTAGTAAAGTGATAATTTGCTATTTTAGGTTTAGCAGAAGATAAAGAAGAAATTATAGTTGATTTACCTACATTAGGGTATCCTACTAAACCAACATCTGCTAACATCTTTAGTTCTAGTTCTAATTCTCTTTCGTCCCCTTCTTCTCCCATTTCAGCAAACTTCGGAGCTTGCCTTACTGAATTTGCAAAATGTTGATTACCTTTTCCACCTTTTCCACCTTTAGCAACCAAAAAAACATCATCATCATGAGACAAATCTGCTATAATCTTGTTTTTTTCTAAATCTTTTACAACTGTCCCTTTGGGCACTGAGACATATACATCCTCTGCAGATTTTCCCGTACAATTTTTATTAGTACCGTTTTCACCATTTTCAGAAACTATTCTTTTAGCGTATCGAAAGTCTAAGAGTGTGTTTTTTCCAGGATCAACCTTGAAATAAATATCTCCACCTTTTCCACCATCTCCGCCGTCTGGTCCACCATTATCAACGTATTTTTCTCTGCGAAATGTGATTGCTCCGTTTCCTCCATCTCCAGCTTTTACCTTTATCCTAGTATAATCTATAAACATTTTTATCTCCTTTTATTATTCTCTATTGCTCACCTTAATTTATTCATCAAAATAATTTATTTTCATTGCTTCTTTAACTTTTTTAACTGTATTTTTAGTTATCAATCTAGCTTTTTTTGTTCCTTCTATTAAAATTTTCTTCACTAATTCAGGTCTTTCTTCATAATATTTTCTTCTTTCTTGAATTGGCTTCAAATACAAGATTATATTGTCTGCTAGTTCTTTTTTACAAGATACACAGCCTCTTTCACCTTTTCTACATTCTGAATATACTGTTTCTAAATTATCCTTGTTAAATAACTTATGATAGTATCCCACCATACATATTTCAGGGTTTGCAGGATCATTTTTATGTATTTTATTTGTGTCTGTTATTGCACCTTTTATTTTTAGTCTAATAGTTTCTTCATTATCTGATAGGTAAATTGAATTTCCTAAACTTTTGCCCATTTTAGCGTTTCCATCTAATCCTTTTATTCTTTTATGCTCACTAATCACTGCTTCTGGTTCAATTAAAACTTCTTTAAATAACGAGTTAAACTTTCTTACTATTTCTTTTGTCTGCTCAATTAATGGTAATTGGTCCTCACCTACCGGAACTGCTTCTGCTTCAAATGCTGTAATATCTGCAGCTTGACTAATAGGGTAACCTAAGAACCCATATGTTACAGACTCTCCCTCACTACCAAATAATTCTTTTTTTTGCCCAATCTCTGTTTTTATAGTTGGATTTCTTTGAAGTCTTGATACCGTTACTAAATTCGAATAAAACATAGTAAGTTCTGCTAGTTCAGGAACCATTGATTGTACAACGAATGTACATTTTTCCGGATTCAATCCTGCTGCTAAATTATCTAATGTTGTTTCATATATGTTTTGAGCTACCTTTTCTGGATTACTAAAATTATCTGTTAAAGCTTGTAAATCTGCTACCAAGATGAATGTTTCATACTCGTCTTGCAATTTAACTCTGTTTTGAAGTGATCCAAAATAATGTCCGATATGTAATTTCCCTGTTGGCCTATCACCAGTTAATATTCTTTGTTTTTTTATTTCTTTCATTTCTTTCATCTCCTAATATGATAATTTGATTCATTTTATTAGCTACGCCAACACATAGCAACTTCATATAATCCTTTAAATTTTTCCATATTAAAATTTTTTATCTAAGTACTCCATTTAAAACTATTTAACTATAATCTTTATTATACTATGTTTTTTTCTTATATTCAATTAATTAAATAATATAACAAAAAGTCTTAGAATGTACTCTAAGACTCAATATTTAAATTTATTTAGTTTCTGGATATACACTTGCTTTTGTCTTGTCTCTTCCTTTTCTTTCAAATTTAAGAACTCCATCAACAAGAGAAAATAATGTATCATCTTTACCTCTTCCTACATTTGTTCCTGGGTGTATTTTCGTTCCTCTTTGTCTTACAAGTATATTTCCAGCTAAAACAAATTGTCCATCTGCTCTTTTAGCACCAAGTCTTTTGCTTTCACTGTCTCTACCATTCTTAGTAGATCCACCACCTTTTTTTTGTGCCATTTATATTCCCTCCTCATTTATTCATGTTTATTATGTATTTATGCTTTTTCTTCAACTACTTCAGCTTCTACTTTTTTTGCTCTAGGAGCCGTTATAGAAATTTTTTCGATTTGTACTTTAGTATATGCTTGCCTATGTCCTCTTGTTTTTCTATAATTTTTCTTTGCCTTATACTTAAATACTAATACCTTTTTACTTTTACCATGTCCAATTACAGTTGCTTTTACTTTTGCCCCTTTTATTAGTGGCTCTCCAACTGTTGTTTTATTTTCATCAGACACTAGAAGAACCTCTTTAAATGTTATTTCTTTTCCTTCTTCTGTTTCTAATCTTTCCATGAAAACAATATCTCCTTCTTGTACTTTGTATTGTTTTCCACATGCATTAATAATTGCGTACATCTTAATCCTCCTTTTTCTAACTTGTTCTCGCCGAAAAACACTAGGTAGTATTTTAAATACTTTAAAACCCGTTTCGTGCGGAATTACCGTAATAGTGTAACATTATTTATGTTATTTGTCAATACCATAAAATAAGTTAATTTTATTAATTCACATATTTATTAGCTAGCCTGTTATTTTACAATTGTTTTAACTTTTCCTCTAATTCTAGAAATGTATTTTCATATAAGACACTTATTTCTTTTTTAGAAAAATTACTAAGAACATAATCCGCTAATCCAATATCTAAGTTTTCTCTATTTTCTATCCCCACTTTTATTCTTTTTATCTTTTCTGTTTTTAAAACAGTTACTATATTTTTCATTCCATTATGAGTTCCGGCTGATCCCTCTTCCCTATATCTAATATTGCCAAAAGGCAAATCAACATCATCATAAATAATTATTAAATCTTCTAAGTTAGCTTTATACCATTTTAATACTTTTATTACAGCTTCTCCACTTAAATTCATGTAAGTGCTAGGCTTAATAAGTACAATTTTTCCTCCTTTAAAATTGCTTTCTAAATAATAATAATTGTCTCTTTTTTTAAATTTTTCATTGCCATTTCTTTCAGCATAATAATCTAAAAACATAAAGCCAACATTATGCCTCGTGTTTTTATATTCTTTTCCTACATTTCCAAGTCCAATAATAATTTTCATACTTTTTCCTTTCAATAATTAGTCTTACATACCTTTATAAATCTTTTTTAACCATAATCTATTGTCTTTTATTCTTACATATAGTATATTATATAGTAGAATATATGATAATTCAACAAGTTTTTATGACTTGTTTTAAAAAATAGAAAGCGGTGATTTTTTGCTAGAACGCACATTAAAGTTTTTTAGAATAAAAAAGTACAATGATTTTATGGCTAAATTTTTTGGTGTTATAAGTTTAGGAATTATACTATTTATACTTGGACTATACACATCATTTATTTTTGGAGACGGCACAACATCAAATGTTATTTCTCCTTATTTATATACTATATTCATTGCATGTCCTGCACTTGGATATTCTTACTTAGTAAATTCTAAAATGAATATTGTAAAAAATGATAAGGGTAAGATTAAATGGTTTATGATTACAGTCGTTTCTACCTTTATTATTATAGGGTCTATGTTAATAGGATGGCTTAATGAGACTCTTTGGTGGTTATTAAAAATGCTTCCAAATTATGAAGCTGTACGAAGTGCATATCCACAAGTATTTGCACCGGCTATTAAAACAATATGTCTAGTTGGTCCTTTTATTAATATTTTTACTCTTATAGACTATTTAACTATGATTCCTAGTGAAGAAGAATATACTAAAGGTATCTCTGGCTTCCCTGGATTATCAGTTGGGTCTTCTGGTGGAATGAGTGGTCCTTTCTCTTGTGAAACTGTTATCTGCACAAATCCTAATACTGCAGAACCAGTTATTGTACCAGAGAAAAAAAGAATGGAAGCTACTCTTGTTCAAGGAGCAACCGGTACAGGTAAAACTGCAATGATGCTTTTCCCAATGAGTGCTAGAGATATAGAGAAGAAATATTTCTTTAGGGAATATACTAAAAAACTAGCATATAGTGTACTTAAGCAGGGAATTGCATATATTGAAGGTCCTTTCTCAAATGAATATATTAATAGAAATTTTAGAATGGAAATGGTAAAACCAAAAAAAGGAATGGAAGTTCCATTCTACGATGCTTTAGAAAAAATCATACTATATAGGGATAAAGAAACTGGAGAGGTTGTTTATAGAAACCTTGGTATAACCGTAGTTGAAAATGATGGTAAATTTGCAAATGACTTTAAAACTGTAGCTAACAATTTTGACTTTGATGTTTGTGTAGTAGATCCAGCTTCACCTGATACCACTCTTAGTATTAATCCTTTTGCAATTGATGATCCAGCTAAAGTTGCTTCAATTATTGCAGACGTTTTAAAATCAATGCAGCAAAGTGAAGGTGGTAAAGAAGAAACTTTCTTTGCTCAAGTAACTCTTGATGCTTTCCAAAACCTTGCCATATTATTAAAAGAAATGTATCCTTTATTAAATAATGGTGAAATACCATCTTTAGAAGATATGCTTACACTTTTATATAACTTTGATGCAGTAGAAGAACTTGTAGAAGAAATGAAAAAGGTTCCTCATTTAGAGAAAAAATATAAATTATTAATAGCATATTTTGAAAAAAACTTTTATAAACCTTCTCTTAATATTAATGGATATGAAATTCCTGGTACTAGAGGAAGTGGAAGAAAAGAAACTGAACGTTTTTTATATGGAGCTATAACTCAACTTAACAATTTATTAAGACACCCTGGGCTAAAAAAAGCTCTTTGTGGTAAAACAAATGTTATAAACTTTGCAGATGCCATTACAGAAGGAAAGTTGATTTCTGTATGTTCTAGAAAAGGTGAACTTGGTATAATTCAGTCTAAGGCTTTTGGTATGTTCTTTATATTAGAATTCCAAGATGCTGTACTTAGAAGACCTGGAAATGAAGACTATCGTATTCCTCATTTCTTATACATAGACGAGTTTCCTGAGTATATTAATAAAGAAATGGATGTCATGTTTACTCTGTTTAGAAAGTATCGTTGTGGAGTAACTGTAGCTATACAAAACTTATCTCAACTTGATAAAAACAATACTTCTTATTATAGACAAACAGTTCTTGCTAATACTAAAACACAAATAGTCTTTGGCGATACTGTACCGGAAGATAGTGAATACTGGAACAAAGCTTTTGGTATGGAGAAAAAGGTTGATAAAGATTCTTCCTTTGATCCTTCCACAGGAGATATAAAAAAGAAATTTACTATTAAAATTAAAGATAAAGAGAGATTTAAAGTTCATAAAATACAAGAAAACAAATTTGGAAATATTTATTATAGAACTAAAAACATTAAGGGTAACTCTATATTTGGTGAGGGTAAAGTATCATTCATTAACGAAAAATATTTAAAACCTCATCCTGCATATAAGTATAACTTTGAAAAATATATGTCTGTTAAACCTTTAAATTCAAATCTTACTAATACATCATTTAAAAATGGACCTATTTTAGAAGATGATGATGATTATATCTTTGGTAAAAATACAGAAGGACATAATCTAAATAAAAACAATTCAACTTATGAAATAAATGTTAAACCTGAACCTATTAAAGAATTTGATTTTGATTCAGATGATGCTTTTGATATAGTTATAGACACTGGAAATAATAATTCACCTACTTTAGAAAATTCAAAACTAGATGGAGGAGCTATAACTGAATCATATGAATCTCCAATTATTGAAATTATGAACGAAGATGATCATTTAGAAGATGATGGCAACGACTCAATAGTATAAGTAAAAACCCATAAACACTATGTTTATGGGTTTTTATCTGTTTATTCTACTATAACATTTGGACTAAATGTTTTTCCTTTTAACTTTTTAACTGCTTTATCTTCATGGTTCCCCGGCTTTAATATTTCCATATTCTTTTGAATAAGTATATATTTGTTATTTTCTTTATCAAATTCAAATACACTTATTGTTTTTTCAAGGTTAACTTCTAGTTGTTCTAAATCAGTTGTAAAATACATGTCTTCATCTTTTACAAACATTCCCACCTTTTTAATTATTCTAAATATTTCAGCATTGTGATTTACATCTTCTCCTACAAATACAAGCTTTGGTGGTTCATAAAACCCCGCATCATTTTTAACAAAATTCTCATAGAAATCTGAATATAATTGTATTTTTTCTGCTAACATTGTCTGCCATTCTTCATTTCTTCTTACTACTTCAAATATAAGATCTAATTCTTTATTATCATCTTTTAGTTTCACTGTTCCACCTGTTGGTTTGAATTTTACATTAAACTTTTTTGAAAGCATTAACAAATTAGGATTTGCTTCTTCAAAACTTCCAACCTTTTGCATATACGCTATAACTATTTGATTTCCCGCAAGCTTTCTTTTTAATGCATACGCAGGTTTAGTATTATCTGTTGGTTGCCATGATGTAACTATATTTCTTTGTTTTAAAATATAAGTAGCTATCTTATCTAGTGCATATGCTCTGTATGAACTTTTGCCTGACTCAGTTTGGAAATAATATCTAGCTAGGGTTTTTGATTTTGTAAGATCTTCAAGCCATTTAGCTACCTTTTCTTGTTTTTTTCCTTCTTCTAAATGATCTAATTTGCCTCTAATTTCTAGAACTTGTGTTACTTGTCTAGATGTAACAAATCCAAACTCATTTACTACTTCAAGAGCTTTTATATGGTCTTCTGAAATGTATCCCATATCCATCTTAAATACCACTTGGTTGATTGATGCAAAACCTTCTTTACCATCAAACACTTTAATTTCATTTGGTCTTACCGCAAACGGTGATACCCTTGTTTTTACTTCTTTATCTGTAATCATTCTTAATTCCCTCCATATTAAAATTTTAATAATTCACTTCTTAGATTATATCATAACCTAACACTTATATGTTATTCTAGTGTTAACTTTTGAATTTATTACAAAAATACTACTAGTATTAACCAACTATCTTTAACTTTATCTTACTTTTTTCCTCATTTATTCTTTTTACATGTACTAATACTTTTTGTCCATATTCTACGCCACTTACATGATCTGCTAAACCTATTAAATTATTTTCAAGCTCAATAAATATTCCATTTTTTTCTCTGTTTCTAACTACACCTTCTACCATTTCACCCTCTTTAAGATTCTTTATATTATCTTTAAATGTGCCTTGTAATTCTTTTGTAGAAAGTTCAATCTTTCCTGTATCTCTATCATAGTTTTTAACAACAACTAATATTCGCTGACCCAATCGAAGTTTATCTGATATTTTGTTTAATCTTACGTTACATACATCTTCTATTTTTAGCATTCCTGTTACTCCACCACCAACATCTATAAATGCTGCATAATCTGTCATTCCTCTAACAACACCTTTTAACTTCATACCATCTTTTAAATGTATGTACATCCAATGTCTTACTTTAAGTTCTACCATCTTTTTTGATAATATAACCTTATCTATCTTTCCGTCTATAGTTACTATATCCTTAATACAAACTTGCATTATTTTACCTACCTTGTTACTGCAATGTTTTTCTTCTACTAAGCCATCTTCTCCAACCAAACTTGAAACTTCTTCCCTTGGTACTATACATGGAACTCCATTTATGAAATAACCATGTAAGTTAAAAGTATCATCAACCTCTTTTATCATTGCTTCAAAAACTTGTCCAGATGCTTTTGCTGCCTCTAGTTCTTTTAAACTAAATACTTTTGCTTTACTAAGCTTTATATTACCTTTTTGCACCTTGCCTTTTTGATGTGTTTTTTTAGATTTTGTTTCTTTTTTCTCCATTTATTACTCCTTTACATTATGAAATTCTTCGGTATAATCCAAAAGTATTTTGCTTGTTTTGTTATCTTTATAACGCAATATCATTGTTTTAACAACTTCATATTTAAAATCATCTTGATAAAACATTTTAAAATTTTTGTTATTATTTTTAATATTCGAATCTAAGTCTAGCCTTATTACATTTATCTTTATTACCTTTTCATCCCTTAATCTATCATTATATATTCCTTCTATTTTAAACGTTTGAACATCTGTTATAGGATCAATCATCTCTTTT
The DNA here is from genome assembly GCA_028686615.1 of Clostridia bacterium. Taxonomy (GTDB): domain Bacteria; phylum Bacillota; class Clostridia; order TANB77; family CAG-465; genus CALXJE01. The sequence continues at coordinate 35,481 of JAQUBQ010000004.1, forward strand.
ATGATTATTTTATTATCTTTTACTTCAATACCTTTAGAGTTTTTTATATCTACTTCTAAATCAAATACTTCTTTTATAATCTTCTCCACATATATAACTTTAATACTATATCCATTTGATAACTCTTCCCAATTAGTCTCAAAATCAGGGTCCATCTCATATGCATAAATTATACTATAATCTATTAATCCTTTTAAGCTTATCTTTCCATTGTCTTTAACTAATGATAGTCCTTTTATTAAATTTTGCATCTTAGGCTTATTTATTTTTTCATTATATCTACTCATGGTTATTTTATCTATTATTATTTTTTCTGTGTTTGAATAGTCATAATATACATTTATATCATTTGTAATTTTATTACCCTTTAAACCTGCTAACCAAAAAACTATAAGAACAATCATTAAAGCTAATAATACAGAAACCCTTTTTATATTCACTATATTTCCCCCTTATTCTATGTCTACGATGTAGTATTTGCCATATTTATAATGAAAAGTTTATAATCAAACAAATCATATTCTCTTACTATAAATTTAATGATATTTTTGTTTATATTTTCTTCTGTAATATAATAAAAATTACATATAATTTCTGTATCCGTATACTTTTCTTTTTTTCTAGTAGATGTTATTATATAATCAATTTTTTCTATAAATGTATCGTTGTATTTAAATATATTGTCTAATTTGTTTTCAAATATCTTTACATCTGTCTTAAACTGTTCTTCTAAGTTGTTTTTGTCTACTTTATCCATAGCCTTCACATATCTTTTGCTTTTTATATCATCAACAAATGTTTCAATATAATTTATTGGACTAATTTCTTCTTCCAATTCAAAAGTATTCCTTTTTTCAGCTTTTCTAATATCGATTTTTAAAGTTCGAAGGAAAAATATTTTATTTATTAGTACAAAACTTAGTATAATAATTATTATATAAAGTGTTATTCTTGTTTTACTTTTATAATTATCCATTTATATTACCCCATACCATTTATCATAATAAATACAACCATTATTATTTTTAATTTTAACTATTAATTTATTATTAAGTAATTCTTGGTGATCTATATCTGTGATGTAATAATATATTATATATATTCCTGAGTTTTTTTCTTCTATCCTATCTATGGTAAAATCGTTGAACTTTTTTCTAATATCATCTATATGATTTGTACTATATACCTTTATTAAATCTTTTTGTGCATATTTAGAATATAGCTGTAAAAGATTTGTTTTATTTTCATATATTAGTTTTTCATATTTTTCTGATAATATTGCATTGCATTTTCCATAAATCTCATCACTTTTAGTTGTTTTTCCTTTTGTTTTATTATTATAAAAAGATTGTTCTGCTATGTTTAAAAATGTATATAAGAAACCCAATATCAATATTACCATTAATATAATTTTTAAAAATCTCATGATTCCACCTCCTTAATAAACAACATATCCCATTATAACTGTTGCACTCAATGATTGACTGTTTTGCTTTACTGTTGATGAAAGTGGACATCCTGGTCCGGAATTACCATCTATATAATGGACCCTTCCATTTTCAACCTTTTCAACAACGCCAACATGTCCTGCTAAACTTCTTCTTCCACTCCAATCAAAAAATATAATATCTCCTGGTTTTGGTGTGTATATAGTAGAAGAGTTTGAAATATATTGAGCAGCCGTCGTTCCATTATTATTTCCATTTATCATTGTAGGACAATATGCATTATAATAAACGATATCTTCTGTTATTCCAGCTTCCCTTAGGCACCATCCAGTAAACATTGCACACCAATGATCCTTCCAAAAGATGTTTCTAGTATCCTTTGCTATCATCTGGTGTATGTTTAATCCTAATTGTTGACGAGCTATTTCTACAATGGCAGTGTTTCCTCCTAGATATGTCCTTGATTCTTTATATCTATACTTATTATTTGCTCCT
>JAQUBQ010000038.1 GCA_028686615.1 Clostridia bacterium
TTAGGATGGTTAAGTCCAAATGAAATGTTATTAAAATATATAAATATGTAAATCGTTAAGAGCATATTAGGTAGTTCTAATTAAACGACTTCTAAGGTCGACTGACAAATGTTCGTTTAACCTTCACATTTTGCCTAGTAAAATCAATATATTTAATTGAATATTCCTATGTTATTATGGTATAATATATTTATTATTTAAAGATAGGAGAAGGCATGAAAAAAGCAAATAATTTAAATAGTTTTTTTAATTCTTTTAGAAAATTCTATAATAACTTTAAAAATTTTGATTATAGACAATATACTATGACAAATATATTGTTTTTATCTTTTATTATAAGTAATTTAATAAACTCAACTCTTTTAAGATTGTTAACTGTGCGCAACTATTTTGATGTTAGACCAATTGTTGCAGACGTAACATTTTTAATACTTGTTGGTTCTTTCGCTTATTTAATAAAGGGGAAGAAGCAATTTAAGTATTTTTTTAGTATATCCGTTATATTAACAGCTATATGTGTCATAAATTCAGCATATTATAATTATTACACTTCTTTTTCATCTTTTTCCCTGTTGAACACTTTAACACAACTCTCTGATGTTTCTGATGCAGTTAGTAACGATATACTTAAAATAAGTGATTTTATTTTTTTGTTACAACCAATATTTTTAATTTATGTACATTACATACTAAATAAAAAGAATTATTATATAAAAGCACAAAAAATAGAGGAAAAAGAAAAACGCTTTTCTAAAACAGTTTCATTTTCTGTGATAATTATTGTGGTTTTCTTTATTACTTGCACATCAACAGAGCTTAGCCGCTTTTATAAACAATGGAATCGTGAATTTACAGTATCTAGGTTTGGAGTTTATACTTACCAAGTAAATGATTTGTATAAAACAGTTCATGCCTCTTTATCATCCTCTTTTGGTTATGATAATGCAGAATCAACATTTGTTGAATATTATGAAAATAATAAAGAAGAACATAAAAAAAACAAATACACTAATAAATTTAAAGGGAAAAATATTTTACTTATTCATGCAGAAAGCATGCAAACATTTCTTATGAATAGGGAATTAAATGGTAAAGAAATTACCCCAACTTTAAATAAATTAGCTAAAGAAGGAATATTTTGTAGTAACTTTTATTCACAAGTTAGCACTGGAACCAGTAGTGATTCCGAATTTACTCTAAACACCTCTTTATTACCTATCAATAGTGGTACTGTGTTTGTTTCATATTGGAATCGTAACTATTTAAGTCTACAAAAACTATTGAAAAATAAAGGATATTATTCTTTTAGTATGCATGCAAACAATTCTACATATTGGAATCGCCTAGCAATGCATGAAAAACTTGGTTATGATAATTTCTTTGCTAAAGACAACTATGATATAGATGATGTTATTGGACTTGGCCTTTCTGACCTTTCGTTTTTTAGACAATCAGTTACCAAAATAAAAGAAATTGCAAAAAAGGAGAAAAATTTTATAGGTACTTTAATAACTCTTACAAATCATACTCCATTTTATGATGTAAGTGAATATACTGAATTTGATGTAACGATGAAGTATAAATCCACCGATGAAAATGGTGTAGAGATTGATGCAACTGCGACTTATTTAGAAAACACTTCTTTAGGCGGTTACATTAAATCCTCTCACTATGCCGATTATGCTTTAGCTGAATTTATATCCGAACTAGATAAGGAAGGAATTTTAGATGATACTGTAATAGTTTTATATGGAGATCATGATGCTAGGATAAGTATTTCAGAATATAGAAAAATGTATAATTATGATCCCGTGCTTGACCAACTTTTAGATGAGAATGATCCAAATTATAAAAAAGTAGATTATTATGCACATGAACTTAATAGAAAAGTCCCCTTCTTGATTTGGTCTAAAAACGAAAAAATGGAAGAAGAAATTTCTACAGTTATGGGAATGTACGATGTACTTCCAACACTTGCCAATATGTTCGGTTTTGAAAACAGCCCTTATGCTTTAGGGCACGATATTATTAATTTAGAAGATAATTTAGTTGCTTTTCCAAATGGTAATTGGCTTACAAACAATATCTATTATAACTCTTCAAAAGATGAATTTTCTTTATTAAATGATATAAGCATTGCTTCACCGGAAACTATAGAAAAAAACTCTATGAGAGCCGAAAGTATGTTGTCTGTTTCTCAAGCTATCGTAGTGTATGATTTATTAAAAGATAGAGTAAAGTAATGTAAAAACAGTTATTAGTATTATATTTTACTAGTAACTGTTTTTTCTTTTCCTAAAATCTTATATATCTAATTTTATTACCTATATTTAATATTAAACTTATTATAACATTTACTAAAAAACCTACAACAAGCCCGTTTATTCCATAAGGGTCATTTAATATAAGAGTCCAATATATTGTAACTATAAATCCAGATAATATTCCACTCCATAAAGCAATTCTATTAAGTTTTTTATTTAATAAGGTTATAAGCAATGCTGGTAAAATGGTGGGTGCCCAAAAACTATATGCAAACCTTAATATGCCTATTAAATTAGGTATTAGTATTGCAATTAAAATAGACAAAATTCCTATTATTAAATTTGTTATTCTTACTATCCTTAGTCTCATCTTTTCTGGTATATTATCCCCTTTTATAGGAATATATATATCATTTACTATTCCCACTGCTGCACTATTTAAAAAGGAATCTGCAGTAGATAATACGATTGACATCATCGCAGATATTATAATTCCACTAAGCCCAACTGGAAGTACCAGCTTAATTAAACCTGTCATTGCTAAATTAGCCTCCATTGTAGGTTCGATTGTGTATGCTATTAAACCTATCGTTCCAGTTATAATAAAAAAAATCATTGAAGCATACCCACTCATTACTGTTGCTTTACCTGTTTCTTTAGCACTCTTTCCCATTAATAGCCTTTGAACATATGGAGGAACTAGCATTTCTCCAAGCATTAATGTAAAAAACATAGAAATTAAATATGCTATACTTTTTCCGTTTATTGGATTAAAATATTCTGAAGGTACTGTTGTTATTATGTTTTTTATTCCTCCTACACTATTAATCCCATATATAAAAAGAATTGGTAAGCCTATCATTAATACCCAAAATTGAATCACATCAGTTATAACATCTGCTTTAATCCCCCCCATTGTTGAATATATAAGTATTATTCCAAATCCTATACTTATCCCTAATGTGCTGGGGATTCCCATAAATGTTTCAAATATAGTTCCCATAACACTAACTTGTGCTCCTAATATTCCCGCACAAATAACAGAAGAAAGTCCTCCCGTAATTATTCTGATTTTTTTGCCATAAACTTTTCCTAAAACTTCACCTGTTGAAATACATCCCTCATAATCTTCAATTTTAGATGCTATGTATTTCCCTAAAAATATTTGTCCTAAGCTAAAACCAAAAAGAGCTATAATGTTGCCTATTCCATTTTTAAATACTTCAGTTGCATTACCAAAAGAAAAACCTCCACCAAGAAACGAGCAGCACATAGTTATAAATATTACCCCTTTGCCATACTTTACATTTGATATAGCAAAATCATCAATTGTTTTTAAGTTTCTTGAAGCAAACACTCCAACTAAAAGTATTATTATTAAATATACAATTATAATAATTCCATCTATCATTTACTTCCCTTTATATTCCTTTATTCTATTTATACGCTAAATTAATTTACATATTACCTTTAAGTCTTGTACCATTCCCTTCTCAATATAAAATTACACATTTTCAAACTTTTTTGTAAAATGTATTGATAATTTTATTGTTTTAGAATATAATTAGTACCAAGTTACAATTATTATATGAAAGGAGGTAATTACCTTGTTTGTTAAAAGACTAAATAGCAACTTTAAACTTTTAGACACTCCTATTACTCACATGGGCATGTATGGAAACAAAGTAACAGAAAACTCTATTGATGCTATAACATCTTCTATAATCAAAGGATTGCCTTTTGAAATAGATATCGTTAAAGCAAAAGATAATATACCTGTAGTATGGCACAATTTTAATATTGTCGTTGGTAGTAAAAGTTTTCGGGTTAGAGATTTGACCACTTCTGAACTTAAGGAAGCAAAAGGAATACCAACACTTGAAGAATGTATATTATTAAACTCCGGGGCTGTTCCTATGATTTTAGATTTTAAAATAGTTTCTCCTAAATACAAGTCAGAATATAGGAATAACATTATAAATCTACTTAAAAGTTATAATCATGAATTTGCCATTCAATCATTTAATCCTTTATTTGTAAGAACAATGGGAAGGGAACTTCCTAATGCATTAAAAGGACAATTAATTTGTAGAGGAAAAAGTTTATTTGAAGCTTTTAATTTAAAAAACCGTGAACCTGTAGCTAGCTTATATGAAATATTATCTTCATTTATTTGTCTAGTATCAAATTCAGATTACATTGGCCTTGAAATTCAGAGATGTAAAGTATGGAATAATCACTTAGAACAATTTCTATTTGATGCAAGTGATGAAATTCAAAATATGTTTTTAGAACTTACAAGTGTAGTTACTAAAAAACCCATTATTGGATGGACTCTTAAAAACTTATCGGAATTAAACATTTCTCCTTTTGTATTTACAAATTATATTTTTGATCCGGATAATCCAGATAATTATGATTTATTTGCTAACAAAATTTTAAAGCGTAATACCATGTGTTCTGCTGAAGTGTGAGAAAAACCAGATACCTTTACTAGAAGTTCATTCTAGCTATGGCTTCTGGTTTTTTTAATAAATTATTCGGTTCTTAATGCGTCTACTGCTTCTTTTTTAGAAGCTATAATTGCTGGTATATATCCTCCGATAATTGTAATCATGGTACTTATTGCTATTAAAATTACTGCATGAATTAACTTTAAATTAGCAACTTGCTCCAAATCTGTTAATTTGTATATTACTCTATTAATAGGAAATGCAAGTAGCCACGCTATAAACACTCCCAAGATTCCTGAAAATGTCCCCAATATAAAAGTTTCAGCGTTAAACACCCTAGTAATATCTTTTTTCCTTGCTCCTAATGCTTTAAGTATTCCTATTTCCTTTGTTCTTTCAATTACCGATATATAAGTAATAATACAGATCATAATTAAACTTACTACTAATGAAATAGCTGCAAACGCTATCAATACAACTGTGATTCCATCCATTATACCAGAAGTCATCGTTGTTATTGTGCTTGATAAATCATTATATATTATTTTTTCTTTATCTTCCATTTTATCATTATATGTATCTAAATAGTTTATAATTTTATCCTTACCACTAAAATCTGTTGGATAAACTAGAATCAGTACTGGCATACTTTTATCCCCTAAATGTGCTAGCATTGTGGTTTTTTCACCTTCTTTAAATTCTTGTTTTGTTATTATATTATAATTAACACTTCTTTGTGCTTTTACAATTTCTGAATCTTTTTCTTTATCCATTATACTTTCTGCAAGTTTGCTCGAATATGCTATACCTTCTGCAAGTAATGATATTGTTGTATCTTCTTTAGGCCTAACTACGCCTACTATTTTTAATGTTATACTATTTTCTTCTTCATACATCTTTTTATAATCTGTTCCTGGAACATAAGTGCCAAGGGAAGTTTTTTTGTAGTAGTCATCATTGCTTATTCTTCTGTACTCTTTTCCTACTATATCTTTAAAACTAATACTTTCTATTCCGTCTGTACTAAAGCCTATACTTTTCATTGTATCTTTATCCACTTTGTTTTTAGCGCTTACTACAAGAACTAAATCCGTATCACTTTCTGGATAGCCTCCTTCTAAAACATCATAGTTTTGTTCTAAATATGAATCTCTTTCTCCCAGACTGTTTGGATATGTTGTAAGATTCATGTTTGCCATTCCAGATGTTCCCATACCATTCATATTTGTTTTAGCTCCTATTGCTATCCCTGCTGGTTTTATATCATCTGCATTTTTTGTTAAAATATTTATACCCGTCATATATGTGCTAGCCATGCTACTTGCTATTTCAGTATCAATATTGTTTAGGTAGTTAATATATTCCTCAGATATTACATTTGTATGAATTATAGCATTTTCTTTTGATTCGTACAAAAATAATTCTTTAGAGTCCGAAAAGTTAACATTTTTACCAAATGTGTCAAGCATTTCTTTTCTGTGTTTTTTCATTTCTTCTTCATTAATTTCCATTGCTGTTTGACTAATGATTATTGGAAATTGTTCCATTGCTTCATCAATATATTCATCTATTTTAGTTTGAAAACCGGTAGATAAACTCAATATAATTGCAATACCTATAATTCCTATGCTAGATGCAAACGCTGTTAAAAATGTCCTTCCTTTTTTGGTCTTTATATTGTTAAACGAAAGCTTCAAAGCTGTTATAAAGCTCATCTTTGTCTTATTTAACTCAAATTCATCTTTTACTTTTTTATTTGGTTCATATGAATTAGTGTCTGATTCAATCTTTCCATCTTTAAATCTAATTATTCTATTTGCATATTTCTCTGCAAGTTCTGGATTATGAGTAACCATTATTACAAGTTTATCCTTTGCAACCTCTTTAATCAAATCCATTATTTGAACACTTGTAACAGTGTCAAGCGAACCCGTAGGTTCATCGCACATCAATATTTCAGGATCATTTACTAATGCTCTTGCAATAGCAACTCTCTGCATTTGCCCTCCTGATAGTTGATTTGGATTTTTGTGAAGATGAGCTTCTAATCCTACCTTTTTAAGAGCCTCTATTGCTTTTTTCTTCTTTTCCTTTGAAGATACTCCACTTAGTGTAAGGGACATTTCAACATTTGATACTATATCTAAATGATGTATTAGATTATAATTTTGAAATACAAAACCAATAGAATTATTTCTATATGCGTCCCATTCTTTCTCCTTGAAATCAGACGTCTTTTTACCCTTAATTATTAGTTCTCCTGAATCATATCTATCTAGTCCTCCAACTATATTTAAACATGTTGTCTTTCCTGAACCACTAGGCCCAAGTATAGCTACAAATTCTTTCTTGCGGAATGCAACACTAATATCATCTAGTGCTTTTGTTTTAAACTCACCTAATATATATGTTTTTCGTATATTCTTTAATTCTAGCATTCTTCTTTCCTCCTTTTTGTCTTTAACCTTTATTGATTATTTACAAACTTTTTACTAATATTTTTTAACTATAATTTCATTTCTTTCATTATAACACCATAACACCTTATCATAATTTGATATAACTAATGGCGATTTCATCAAATGTTTACAAAAACATACAAACAATATTTCCCTTGGTAAAATGTTATTTAGTACAAACATGACAAACAACAAAAAAAATTGTATGCATATAACTACTATATATGAATGGGGTGTTTTATATGATATTATCTTTTTTATCAAGTATTTTTTCATATATCTTTTTTATGTTTGGATATATATCCAATTCCAATCTATTTCCACCACCTCTTAGCAAAAGCGAGGAGAAATATCTTTTAAACAAGCATTTTAATGGGGATAAACAAGCTAAAGATAAATTAATTGAGCATAATTTAAGATTAGTTGCACACATTGCTAAAAAATATTCTTCTAATTCTCAAGATAGCGAAGAATATATTTCAATTGGTACTATAGGACTAATTAAAGGAATAAATAGTTTTAGCGATGAAAAGGGTTATAAACTTAGTACATATATTTCTAAATGCATTGAAAATGAAATATTAATGAATATGAGATCTACGAAAAAGACACAAGGAAATATTTCAATTAATAATGTTATTGGAACCGACAAGGATGGTAACGACATGGAGTTAATTGATATCTTAGACAACGACGATAAAGACCCAATAGATCAAATTTATACAGATATAATAACAAAGCAAATTATAGAATATATTGATAATAAGCTTCCAGAAAGAGAAAAAGAAATCATGTATTATAGATATGGATTAAAAGGCATGAAAATTAAAACTCAACAAGAAGTTGCCGATATAATGAATATCTCTAGAAGTTATGTGTCAAGAATTGAAACAAAGGTTCAAAGTAAAATACGTAAAGAAATAAGTAGTAGCATTTAATATTATTTAAGCTAAAAATCAGATGAATTTTAGCTTGTTTACTAAAAACATCTGATTTTATAATTCTTACTAAAGTAAGCTTATGCTATTCTAATAACATTTAGACTTGCTCCTACTCCGTTTTGTAAGGCTATTACACCTAATAACCCAAATAGTTGCAAACTCATCTCGTCTCCCGCATTAAAATTAGTAATCAAACTTCCTGAAAACTCACTTTTACTTGTAGTTGGTGCATCAACAGAACTCATTAATTCTGCTCCATTTACAATTATCCTTGAAGACATTAATACTGGTGATGTTGTTTTTATTTCATAATTCACATAATATATGCCTGTTTCTTCAAAAACAAATACTGTATCATTTTCGTTCACATAAAAATTTCTAATTAACTGTTCATCAGGTAATGGTATATTAGTTCCACATAAAGTTATTGCTAACTCTGCACAACTTGTATTCATTGCATTCATGAATGTTTCTGTTTTTGATTCTCCAGCTGGTCCTGTGCAGCCTTTTGGTCCTGGGCATCCTTGTGGTCCCATTGGTCCTGTGCAGCCTTTTGGGCCCGCACATCCTTGTGGACCCATTGGTCCTGTGCAGCCTTTTGGACCCGCACATCCTTGTGGACCCATTGGTCCTGTGCAGCCTTTTGGACCTGCACATCCTTGTGGACCCATTGGTCCTGTGCAACCTTTTGGTCCTGCACATCCTTGTGGACCCATTGGTCCTGTGCAACCTTTTAGTCCTGGACAACCTTGTGGTCCCATTGGTCCCATTGGACCCATTGGTCCTGGGCAACCTTTTGGTCCTGGACAACCTTGTGGTCCCATTGGACCCATTGGTCCTGGGCAGCCTTTTGGTCCTGGGCAACCTTGTGGTCCCATTGGACCCAT
>JAQUBQ010000039.1 GCA_028686615.1 Clostridia bacterium
ATTAGTATAAAAATATGAATATTAAAAAAGGAGATCAAGTTATCATTATTGCTGGAAATTATAAAGATAAGAAAGGAAAGGTTTTAAAAGCAATCCCAAGTGAGGGCAAAGTTGTGGTAGAGAAAGTTGCTATTATTAAAAAACATTTACGCCCAAAAGCACAAGGACAAAAAGGTCAAATTATTGAAAAAGAAAGACCTATCGATATTTCTAATGTAGAATTAATTTGTCCAAAATGTTTAAAAAAGACAAGAGTAGCTTATGTTTTTGCAAAAGATAACACTAAGAAAAGAGTGTGTAAAAAGTGCAATAAAGAAATATGATGATTAAAGAAAAATATCAAAAACAGGTAAGGAAACAAATGGTAGAGAAGTTTGCTTATAAAAATATAATGGCTGTACCAAAAATAGAAAAGGTTGTTATCAACACTGGTTTTGGTAAAACCATTATCCCTAAAACAAATGACGAGAAGAGAAAGTTCGAAGAATATATTTCAAAACAAATAGCAGAGCTTTCAGGACAAAAACCAGTTTTAACTGTTGCTAAAAAGTCTATTTCAACCTTTAAAACAAGAGAAGGAAATATTATTGGAGCAAAAGTTACTTTAAGAGGAAAGAAAATGTATAACTTTTTAGACAGATTGGTAAATGTTGTACTTCCAAGAACAAGAGATTTTAGAGGAATTAAGCTTACTGCTCTTGATGAAGGTGGAAATTTAAATATTGGAATTAAAGAACATATAGCATTTCCAGAGATTTCTCCGGAAAAAGCAAATGTATTTTTTGGAATTCAAATAACCGTAGTTACTTCAGCAAAGACAAAGAATGAAGGAAAGGAATTATTCACATTACTTGACTTTCCGTTTAAAAAAAGTTAAATATAGTTTATGGCAAAGAAATCATCAATAGCAAAATCAGAAAAAGCACCAAAGTTTTCTACAAGAGTAACTAGAAGATGTTTTAAGTGCGGAAAAAACAGAGCCTATATTAGAAAGTTCGGATTATGTAGAATTTGTTTTAGAGAAATGGCTAATAGGGGGGAAATCCCAGGAGTTAAAAAGAGTAGTTGGTAATTTTTAAATATTATGGACAGAATAGCAGACATGTTAACAACAATAAATAATGCACAGATTGTTCAAAAGAAACAAATCAGTGTTCCTTATTCTGAATTTAAGTTTAGAATAGCAGAGCTTCTTTTAAAAGAAGGCTATATTTTAGGTGTGGATAGAAAAGGAAGAGTGCCAAGTAAAAAAATAATCATTGATTTGAAGTATAAAGAAAACGGTACTCCAATGATAACAAAAGTAAGAAAAGTTTCAAAGCAAGGTCAAAGAATATATAAAGTATCTTCAGAAATAAAGCCAGTTAAGTCAGGATATGGAATCTCTATTGTATCAACTTCAAAAGGGGTTATGTCAAATAAAGAGGCAAGAAGAAATAAAGTTGGAGGTGAGATAATTTGTGAAATTTGGTAATATGTCAAGAATAGGAAAAAAACCCGTTAAAATTGAAAAAGGAGTAGAAGTTAAAATTGATTCAGGATTTATTATTGTTAAAGGAATTAGAGGGGAATTAAAAAAACCTTTACTTGATTTAATTGAAACTAAGATTGAAAATGATGAGATCACTTTTATCCCTAAAAATGAAGATAAAAGCACTGGTGCTTTATGGGGACTTCAAAGAGCTTTAGTTCAGAATATGGTAGATGGAGTAACTAAAGGTTTTGCTAAAAAATTAGAACTTGTAGGAGTTGGTTATAAAGCCAATGTACAAGGTACAGAATTAGTTTTAGATATTGGTTTTAGTCATTCAGTTAAAATACCTGCTCCAAAAGGAATTACCTTTGTAGCAGATAAGACAAGCATTACCATTTCTGGAATCGATAAAGCATTAGTAGGACAAATTTCTGCAACAATAAGACAGATAAGAAAACCTGAACCATACAAAGGAAAAGGTATTAGATATGAAGGAGAAGTTGTTAGAAAGAAATTAGGTAAGAAAGCTGCCGGAAGCTAAAGAATAAAAATATGGACACAATAAAAAGAATCAAAAGACACAAAAAAATAATTAGTAGAATTTCAGGGACAGACGAAAGACCTAGATTGCTCGTTAGTAGATCAAATAAGCATATTTACGCTGTTTTGATTAACGATAATAAAGGGAGTACTTTGCTTACTGTTACTGATAAAGATATCACTGGAACAAAAACCGTAAAAGCAGAAAAAGTTGGTGAAATGGTAGCGAAAGAAGCTCAAGTTAAAAAAATTGAAGCAATTGTGTTTGATAGAGGAGGTTATAAATATCACGGAAGAGTAAAAGCCCTTGCCGAAGCAGCAAGAAAAGGTGGGTTAAAATTTTAAATTATGATGAAGAAAGAATACAAACAATTTAATAAGCCACAAGATGAGTTCGAATCAAAATTACTTGATTTGACTAGGGTTACTAGAGTTACTGCTGGAGGAAAACAGCTTCGTTTTAGAGCCATTATTGTTGTTGGAGATAGAAAAGGAAAGATTGGGCTTGGAGTTTCTAAAGGTTTAGATGTAAGTCAAGCAATCGAGAAAGCAACAAGAACAGCTAAAAAGAATTTAATGGACGTTCCAGTAAACAAGGAAGGAACTATTGATCACGAAGTTGAGGCTAAGTTCGGACCATCAGTTATTTTACTTAAACCACAAAAAAGTGGTAGAGGTCTTGTAGCTGGAGGAACAGTTAGAACACTTTGTCAATTAGCAGGTATTCAGAATATTTCTTCAAAAATTTTAAGTAGAACATCAAATAAGTTAAATAATGCAAAGGCGACAATAAAGGCGTTTGAGCTTTTAGCTAAGCAAATTTAAAGAAAGATTATGCAAATACACGAATTAAAAACAAATTTCAAAAAAGCTAAAAGAACAAGAGGTGGTAAGAAAGGAACTTATTGTGGCAGAGGAATGAAAGGACAACACTCAAGAGCTGGAACAAGATTTCAACCAATGATTAGAAATTGGCTTGATAAATACCACAAAATGAGAGGTTGGCAGTTTAATATTAGAGATAAAAAATCTGTTACTTTCAGTTTCTCTAAATTAGAAAAAAATTTTGAACAAGGAAATACAATTTCTCCTGAAACTTTATACGAAAAAGGTTTAATTACTAAAAGCGATTTTAAAAAACCTAAGGTAAAGATCTTAGCTAAAGGAGAATTAACAAAAGCTTTTGTTTTTGAAAACTGTGAAGTTTCTAAAAAAGCAAGAGAAATTATTGAAAAACAAAAAGGAGAAATAAAATAATATGTTTAACAAAATTGGTCAAATTATTCAGACAAAAGAATTAAGAAACAAAATTCTTTTTGTTTTAGGAATTTTAGCTGTTTTTAGATTAATGGCAAATCTTCCTATTCCAGGAATAGATGTTTCAAAGATTCAACAATTCTTTTCTTCAAATGAATTTTTTGGAATGCTTAATTTGTTTACTGGAGGAGCACTTGATCAAGTTTCTATTGTGATGCTTGGTTTAGGACCATACATTACCGCAACTATTATTTTACAACTATTAACAATGATTTTTCCTCAACTCGAGAAGATGTATAAAGAGGAAGGGGAAGACGGAAGACGCAAGTTTAATCAATACGCAAGAATTGCAACACCATTCTTTGCTGCTTTTCAAAGCTATGCGATGCTTATCTTTTTAAAGAGTCAGGGCCTTATCGCAAATATGGGTTCTTTTGAGCTTATAACTTCAATTTTAGCTATTACTGGAGGAACAGTTGTTTTAATGTGGCTTGGTGAGCTTATCTCTGAGAAAGGAATTGGAAATGGAGTTTCTCTCTTGATTTTTGCTGGTATCGTTGCAGATATTCCAAGTAATATTCAACAAGCAATTTTAACCTATGACCCAGCTCAATTAATTTCATATTTATCATTTATTATTGCTTCTGTTTTAATTATTGGAGCAGTAGTACTTGTTAACGAAGGAAGAAGAAACGTTCCTGTTTCTTACGCTAAAAGAATAAGAGGAAACAAAATGTATGGAGGAGTAACTACTTATCTTCCAATGTCACTTAATCCTTCTGGAGTTATTCCAATTATTTTCGCCATTTCACTTGTTATGCTTCCTTCTATGATAGGAACATTTTTACATATAGATTTCTTAACAAATATGTTTTCTAATTCTTGGATTTACGGATTAACCTATTTTGTCTTAGTTTTTATCTTTACTTTTGTTTATACAGCGATCACTTTTGATCCTAAAAATATTTCTTCAAATCTTCAAAAGATGGGTGGTTTTATCCCTGGAGTTAGACCAGGAAAACCTACCGAAGAATATATTCAATCGATTCTAAATAAACTCTTGATTATCGGAGCAACATTTTTAGGTGCTGTTGCCATCACTCCACTTATTATAGAAGGAGTTACCGGAATTCAACAATTTTCATTCATGATTGGAGGAACCGCTCTTCTTATTATCGTAAGTGTTGTTTTAGATACAATGAAGCAAATTAACTCTCAACTAGAGATGAGAGAGTATAATGATTAAAAATTTAAATAATTAATTTTAACAACTTGTTATTTAAGGGTAAAACCCCTAACAAGTTTTATTTTTTTATGAGTAACCAACCATTAGTCGTATGTGTTTTAGGTAAAGCTGGTGCTGGAAAAGGAACACAAGTTTCTCTTATTAGAGAAAGATTAAGTTTAGAATATTTAGGAAGCGGTGAAATGCTAAGGGAAAGAAAAAAGCAAGAAGATTTTACGGGTAAAAGAATAGCTGATTGTATTGATAACGGGGGCCTAGTTTTAACTCCAATTATCTTTTCTCTTTGGATGAAAGAGCTTGAAAGGATTAAGAACTTAGAAAATGTAAAAGGGATTTTGTTTGACGGTTCTCCAAGAAAGATTCTAGAAGCAAAGCTTTTAGACGAAGCTATAGAATGGTATGAGTGGCAAGATAATTTTAAAGTTCTTTTGATCGATATTTCAGACGAAGAAGCCTTTGCAAGAATTGATAAAAGAGCTAAGATAGAAGGAAGAGAGGACGACGAAGTGGAAGCTTTAAAAAAGAGATTAGGTTGGTTCAAGGAAGAAGTTACTCCTGTTCTTGATTATTACGAGAAGCAGGGTAAATTAGTTAAAATTAATGGAGAACAATCAGTTGAGGAAGTGTATAGCGAAATTATACAAAAACTAGAATTATGATTCTAAAAACAAAAGAAGAAATTGAAGTCATGGCAAAGGGTGGACATTTGCTTAAAGAAACTATAAACGAGCTTGGACTTATGGTTTATGAAGGAATAAAAACCATTGAGATTGAAAAAAGAGCCGAACAAATTATTCTTGAATTAAAGGGAAAACCTAGTTTTAAAGGACAAGGGGGATTCCCTTTTTCTGTTTGCGCCTCTTTGAACGAAGAAATTGTTCATGGGCTTCCAAGTGATTATGCCTTAAAAAATGGTGATGTTTTTACTATTGATTTTGGAATATTTTTTAAGTTAGAAAAGTTTTTAGGGAATAGTTTTGATAAAAAGAAATACCCAAATATTTTAAATGGTTTTCATACAGATATGGCAAGAACCTTTATTGTCGGAGAAGTTGATTCAGAAATTAAAAGACTTTTAACCGCAACTAGAAAAATGCTTAAAATGGGAATAAAGAAAGTTAGACCAGGATTAACTACAGGGGACTTAGGAGAAACAATGCAAAGATATGCTGAAAAGCAAGGTTTTTACATTATTGAAGGCTTGTGTGGGCATGGGATAGGAAAAGATTTACACGAACTTCCTGATATTATGAATTATGGGGAAAGACACAAGGGAATTAAACTAGTCCCAGGAATGGTTTTTTGTATTGAGCCAATGCTTTCACTTGGTAGTTCTGATATTAAATTATCTAAAAATGGTTTTACTTATATTACCTCTGATAAATCTATCTCAGCTCATTTTGAAGATATGGTTGCCGTCACAGAAGATGGGGTTAGAGTCCTAACAAAGTAGAGTTGTTTTTATTTTTTCTTTTTGATATAATTTATTTATGAAAATAAAATCCTTCACTCTGATCGAACTTCTCGTAGTTATTGTAATTATCGGAATACTTGCCGGTGTTATTATTGTTTCTACGTCGTCTTCAATAGGAAAAGCTAACTTTGCTAAAGCGCAAGCTTTTAGTAACACCGTTCAACAAGAACTTCTTTTAAACTTAGTTTCTGAGTGGACTTTTGACGAAGGAAACGCAGAAGATACTTGGGGAAACAATGATGGGACTCTTTATGGTGCAAATGGTCTCCCTCAATTGCAAACAAAAGAAAATTGTGTTTATGGGACTTGCTATTTGTTTGATGGAGTAGATGATTATATTGTTGCAAACAATATGTTAAACGGAAAAACACAAGCAACTTTTTCTGTTTGGATGAAAAAAAGTGCTATAGATAAACAAATTTCTATTGGTGAAAATATAAATACTTATACGAATTCACGTATCGAATTAATATGGTTTACAAATGGTTATATTTATTATGAAATTGGACCGAATGATGGTACGTGGGTAAGAAGTCTTGCTTCAAATAACGATACTAATTGGCACCATCTAGTCGGTGTATATAATGGAAATGGTGGTTCTACAAATTATGATAAGATTAAAATATATTTTGATGGAGTTTTACTGCCATTACAATCGCAAAGTGGAACAACATCTCCATCAATATCAACGACTGGAAATTTTTATATCGGATTTAGAGGTGCTTATTCTAGTGGCTCAATTGACGATGTTCGTATATATGATGCCGTTCTGTCTTCTTCTCAAATTAAACAAAACTATATCGCTGGACTTAACTCACTTTTAGCAAATAATAATATTTCAAAGGAAGAATACAATCAAAGATTAAATAACTTAGCTTATGATAAAGAATAAATCCTTCACTTTAATTGAACTACTCGTAGTAATTGTAATCATCGGAATACTTGCCGGTGTCATTATTGTTTCTACGTCGTCTTCTATTAGTAAAGCTAGTATTGCTAAAGTAAAAGTATTTGAAAACAGTATCCAAAACGAACTAGGTGCTAATATGGTTTCAAGATGGAAACTAGATGAAGTAATAGGAACAACAACTACTCCTGACGCTTGGGGTTCTAACACTGGAACACTTGGAGACGGAGTGACCGCTTCTACTTATCCAACTTCAAAATCAGAATCAGAATGCGTTACTGGAAAGTGTATGAGTTTTGATGGAACGAATGATTATATTAATTGTGGAAATGATAAATCTTTGAATGTCCAAAATAACAATTTTTCAATTTCTGCTTGGATTAAATTAAATTCTAAATGGGGGCACATAATTTCAAAAAGAGAAAGTTTTGGAATAGCTATACCTTTTCAATTTTATACTACAGATAGTAATGCAATAGGTTTTAGTTATTATAATACAACCTCTGGGTGGGATGCAAATAATGGTGGCGCTTCATTAAAAACCAATCAGTGGTATTTTGCAGTGGTTTCTTATTATTTTGAAGGTAATGGAATTTCAAAAATATATGTTGATGGAAAAGAGTATTATACAAAATATCATACTTTTCTAACTCAAAATGATTTGGCTTCAAAAGCTAGAATGGGTTCATGGAGTAATACATCCGAATTATTTAATGGCTCTATAGATGATGTTCGTATTTATAGCGCTGCTTTATCTGCTTCTCAAATTGAACAAGAATATGTTGCTGGTTTAAATTCACTTCTAGCAAATAATAATATTTTGAAAGAAGAATACGATCAAAGATTAAATAACCTAGCCTATGATAAAGAATAAATCATTTACTTTAATTGAACTACTCGTAGTAATCGTTATCATCGGAATATTAGCCGGTGTAATTATTGTTTCTACGTCTTCTTCAATTTCTAAAGCTAATATTGCTAAAGTAAAAGTATTTGAGAATAGTATTCAAAACGAACTAGGTGCTAATATGGTTTCAAGATGGAAACTAGATGAAATATCTGGAGTAACTACTCCAGATGCTTGGGGAAGTAATATTGGGACACTAGGAGATGGAGTGACTGCTTCTACTTATCCAGCTTTAAAATCGGAATCAGAATGTATTACTGGAAAGTGTATGAGTTTTGACGGAGTAGATGATTATGTTAATTTGAGTAAAAATATAATGGGAACAAGCTCGGTGTTTACTGTTTCTCACTGGATAAAATTATCTTCAAATCAAGTAGGAAAAACCATATTTTCAAACGGAAATGGTAGATGGGTTACTGGAATTGGCGATCTTTCTGCTGGGTTAGGAAATAATTATATTAAATTTTATTTAGCGGGTGTAACTTTTTATTCGACTTATGCTCTCAATGTAGATAGTTGGTATTTAATAACTTGTTTGTATGATAATAGTAAAGGAAAAATATATATAAACGGGAAATTAGATAATTCTATAGATAGAACGTTTGTTTCAATTAATGATAAAATTAATATGATTGGAAGATTGACTGACGGTGGGCAAAATTTTAACGGTTTGATTGACGACGTACGTATTTACAACGCCGCTCTATCAACTTCTCAAATTGAACAAGAATATGTTGCTGGATTGAACTCTCTACTCGCAAATAACAATATTTCTAAAGAAGAATACGATCAAAGATTGAATAACTTAGCCTATGATAAAGAATAAATCATTTACTTTAATTGAACTACTCGTAGTAATCGTAATCATCGGAATACTTGCCGGTGTAATTATTGTTTCTACATCGTCTTCAATCGGAAAAGCTAACTTTGCTAAAGCGCAAGCTTTTAGTAATACCGTCGAGCAAGAACTTCTTTTGAACTTAGTTTCTGAGTGGACGTTTGATAATGAAAATAATCCTGGAGAAGATACTTGGGGGAATTATGATAGCACTATTTCTGGAGCAACACATGTAAATAACTCTAGTCAATGTGTCCAGGGAGGATGTT
>JAQUBQ010000040.1 GCA_028686615.1 Clostridia bacterium
TTTGCTGTCTTTAAGTTTTCTTCTTTAGAATCATCCTTTTCGACATGTTCTATAATTACATCTTGCACAGCATTTTCTATAACAGGCTTTAATCCTAAGTTGTCACCTATAAAGTTTGTTAAACTTGATTGAAATAACAATGCTAATATAATTGCAATTATGAATGATGCCACTTTTACTGCTCTATTCACAAATCCCTTTTTATACCCTATAAAAATTGCAAGCACAATTATCAATATTAGTAGTATATCAAACATACCATTTTCCTCCTACCACTTATTAAATATCTAATATTTCTATTCTATTCGAATATCCTATTGCTATATTTTTACCATCATTAAATATTGTTGGTTTTGTTATAATCCCTTCTGATGTATATTTTTTTATATGACTTCCCCATCTATTATATACATTTATCTCTTTGCTTTCAATTAAATATGCTAAGTAATTATAATATATAAAATGTTTTACATTTCCATCAACATCATTGTTTCCTACAATCTTTCCGATTATTATTTTTTATAACAATCTTGTTTTTATTAGTTGCATTCTCTTTACTTATATATGCTATTCCTGTTTTATCCATGTTAATGTTTAAAACATTCTCATCTAGTACATTAATTTCTTTATTTGATTTAGTAATAAAATTATAACTATATATTTTATCACTACATAATACACTAACATTATTTTTCTTTAATGTAATACTATATATTATATCATTTGATACATTTATTATTTCTTCTATTTTTGAATCTGTAGATAGGTCTACCATTTTAATAATGGTATTTACGCTTACTCCTTCTGTTCCTATTTCGTAATATATAACATCCTTCCCATTATAAGACAACAATACTTCTGCTATATTCGGGTTTGCCAATGTCACTTCATATTTCTTGTCTCCCCTTTTTTTATATACTCCTATTACCGATTTAGAACCAGCTTTAGAGTAGTGAATAACACTTTCTCCTCTTGCATTTATGTTAAATAAATTTATTTTCCCACCAATCTTTTCTCTACATATTTCATATTTATTTTCAAATATATAAAGATCTCCTTTTTCTTTATTTACTACTTGTATATATTTTCCATTAGTTTTTATATCTGGAATAAATGTCTCATCAAACTTATATTCCCATGTTTTTTTTCCATATCTATTATATGTTGCTAATTCACCCTTTGAATAGACTAAAACCTCATTCTTATATGCATAGATTTTGTTTTCTGAAGATGTTGTTTCTACTATTATTATATCTTTATGAGTAGTATGTTTTTCCCATGTTATTCCAAGGATATGTCTATACTTCCCTATATAAAATAAAAGGACAATAGTTATTACAACTAATAGGAATATAATTATTCTCCTTTTTGTTATATTCTTTTCTCTATTTCTTGTTTTTTTTGCTTTTTTTAAATTATTTTCTTTTTGTTTTTTCTTTTTCTTATTAAAATTATTTACAATTTCAATTCCTTTTGATATTTCTTTAGATGCTTTCCTTCGCTTTTGAATTTCATTCTTTCCGCTTTCTTTACTATTCTTCATAATATTTCTCCCATTCTTTTGGTTTAAAATATTTTGTGTCCTTTATTAAGTCTGGCATGTATTGTTGTTTTACCTTTGAATTTGGATAATCATGTGGGTATTTATATTCTTTTCCATATCCATGCTCTTTCATGTCCTCCATTGGTGCATTTCTAATATGCATTGGTATTTCACCCGTATCCCTATTTTTAACATCATTTAATGCCTTGTCTATTCCTAAATATGCTGTATTAGATTTAGGACTTAATGCTACCATTAATGCCGCTTCTGCAAGAATGATTCTTGCTTCTGGCATGCCTATCTGATGTATTGTTTGAAGGGCTGCATTTGCAACTACTAAAGCTTGAGGATTTGCTAAACCTACATCTTCTGCACTACAAATTACTATTCTTCTAGCAATAAACATCGGATCTTCTCCTGCTTCTAGCATTCTTGCCAAATATAATAAAGTAGCATTTGGATCTGACCCTCTCATTGATTTAATAAATGCACTTATATTGTCATAATGAGCATCGGAAGACTTGTCATACATTATCTTTCTTTTTTGCATGCATTCTTCAATGATTTCATCCGTTATTTCTACTATACCATCTTCATTCATTTCTGTAGTAATAACTGCAAGTTCTAATGCATTCAATGCCGTTCTAACATCTCCTCCTGATTGATTGCATAAGAACATTATCGTTTTGTCTGAAATCTTTACGTCGTATCTACCCAAGCCTGTTTCTTTATTATTAAGTGCTTGCCTTAATATATTAGCGACATCTTTATGCTCAAGTTTTGTTAGTTTTAATACCGTTGACCTTGATACTAGAGCCTTATTCACTTCAAAGTATGGATTTTCCGTAGTTGCACCTATTAAAATAATCTTTCCCTTTTCTACAAAAGGAAGTAAGGCATCTTGTTGTAACTTATTAAATCTATGTATTTCATCAATAAAGACTATTGCTTTTCCTTCGGGTGTTAAGAATGCATTATCTATTTCCCCTGATATTCTTTTAATATCTGAAACCCCCGAACTAGTTGCGTTTAACTCTATAAATCTATATTTAGTTGTATTTGATATAACTTTTGCAAGAGATGTTTTTCCACACCCAGGAGGACCCCACAAAATGACTGATGTGAGCCTGTCTGCTTTTATTAAGCGATATAATAACTTATCTTTGCCAACTATGTGTTCCTGACCAAAAAATTCTTCTAATGTTTTTGGCCTCATCTTGTATGCCAAAGGTTTATCCATGTTATTCTCTCCCTACTACTTTAATACTTCTTCCATTATTCTTTCTTTAGTTATTTTGTATCTTTCCATTACTTCTTTTGCTTTTCCAGATTTTCCAAACTTGTCTTCTATGCCTATTCTTGCAACCTTCTTTGGAAGGAGTTCTGATAAAACCTCACAAATTGCCGAACCCATTCCACCGATTACATTATGTTCTTCTATTGTTATTACTTTTTTTGCTTTTCTTGCAGAATCTACAATTGTTTCTTTATCTAAAGGTTTTATACTGTATATATCAACTACTTTTATATTTACTTTTTTTTGTTTTAGTTCCTTCATAGCTTCTAAAGCTATATGTACTGTATATCCTGTTGCAAACACTACAGCATCTCTTCCATCGCCATGAAGAATACTTTTCCCTATTTTAAACTCTTCATTACCCGTATATATACTTGGAACATCACTTCTTCCAAGCCTCACATATACAGGACCATTATAATCTTTTATATTTCTAATTATTTTATTAGTAGCTATCTCATCTGCTGGTGATAGCACTATCATATTTGGAATTACTCTCATAAGAGCTATATCTTCTAACATCTGATGACTTGCTCCATCTTCTCCTACAGTTAGCCCTGCATGTGTCGCACAAAGTTTAACCGGCAAATTATTATATGCTACTGTATTTCTAATTTGTTCATATGCTCTTCCTGCTAGAAATACCGCAAAAGTAGAGGCATATACTTTTTTTCCCATAAGTGCTAAGCCACTAGCTGTTCCTACTAAGTCTTGTTCAGCTATTCCAACATTTATATGTCTTTCTGGAAATTTACTTTTAAACATATTTGTTTGAGTTGCAGACGCTAAGTCTGCATCTAAAACCACAATATCATTATCTTCTTCTCCCAAAGCTATTAATGTTTCTCCATATGCTTTTCTTGTTGATTTCATAAACTTCCTCCTTATATTAATTCTTTCATAGCCTTTAAGTATTCATCATCACTTAAGGCCTTTCCATGATATCTATAATCTCCTTCAATGAAAGAAATCCCCTTGCCTTTAATTGTCTTTAATATAATAACAGATGGTTTCGAATTTCTTAAATCCTTTATACTATTTATAGAGTTTATTATTTCCTCTATATCATGTCCATTAATATTAATAACATTAAAGCCAAAAGCTTCAAATTTCTTATCTATTGGTTCAGGTGAAGTAACCTCTGATAAAGCACCATCAATTTGTAATCCGTTATAATCTACAAAGGTAATTAAATTATCTAATTTATATTGTGATGCTGTCATTGCAGCTTCCCATATTTGTCCTTCTTCTAGTTCCCCATCTCCCATTAAGCAATACACAAATCCTGGCTTATCATCCAACTTTTTAGCAAGTGCCATACCATTGGCTATTGATAACCCCTGACCTAATGATCCAGAAGATACATCTACCCCATTTGTTTTAATACTTGGATGTCCTTCTAAATTTCCATCTATTTTTCTAAATGTTAATAATTCTTTTTTATCTATATATCCTTTAGATGCTAATACTGCATAGTATACAGGCGAAGCATGCCCTTTAGATAGAACAAATTTATCTATTCTTCCATTTTCATTGATATTTAAATTCATAATATTATGATACAAAGCAACCATTAATTCAACAGAAGACATGCTTCCCCCGATATGTCCTGATTTTGCTGAGTTTACCATTTCAACTATGTTTTTTCTTATTTCTTTACAAATGCATTGTAACTTTTCCACACTATCCACCTCTATTTGTTTACTAAATTATATTACATGTTACTATGTTTTGCAATTAAATATAAAAAGAAGCCACTCATTTTGAGTGGCTTTTATAATTATTCTGTTTTTGTTTTTATAAATTCATTTAAGTCTATTCCTAAAAGATTACCGGTTCCATTAACCGTTGGAGTATCGCCTTTCCATTTTTCCGCAAACTTCATGAGAACCTCAAGCCTTTTAAGTTCAATTACATTGACATTACTTGCTAATGCTTCATTCATCTTAATTAAAGCTTCTGCTTCTCCTTCAGCTTTTATAATAGCAGCTGTTTTATCTCCTTCAGCTTGAAGTCTTTTATTTTCATTGGCTGCTTGAATTGTTTCTTTAAGTTTCTCTTCATACTCCCTTTTAATAGATACTTGTTGTATTTGAGCAAGTATATCTTCTGATGTTTTATCTCCTTCGATATCAGCATTAATTAAATTTTCCAAATAAATTCCATCTGATAATAAGTCTTCTCTAAGCAAGTCTATTATTTCTTCTGTTGCTAAAGGACCCTTCTCTTTCATAAGCTCGTTTGGCTCATATTTTGTAAAAACCTTGAGTAAATTCTTCTCTAGCTTACTTATTACATATTGTTCCATTTCTGGAGCCTTTAATGTTTTGTCGCCAAACTTCTGATAATAGATATTTGCTTTATCATTTTGGATTTTTACAGACACCTTTGATATCAGAGTCACATATGAGCCATTCTTTGTCTGTGCTCCATAGAATACACCAGCCTCTTCGTCTGTTTCGTGAGTAAAACTTACTACTGTTGCTTGTATTTTCTTTAAACTTTCAAATGGACTTATAACATTGTATCCTACACCTGCGTTAACTACCTGTCTTGTCCGTGAATTAACGACTACTCCCACATGCGTAGCTTCAACCTTCTTAACAAACGAATAAAACCCAATAATTAAGGGTACTATTATAGCACATGATATTAGTGGTACCCCAATTCCACGCCGCATACTTATGCTCATACTTTTAAAAGAATAAACAACCAATGCTGATACTGAAAAAACCAAAAAGAGTATAACCATTAATAATAATGCTCCCATTTTAAATTCCTCCTAATAATTTTTTTACACATTCCTATTGGAATATGTCTTACATTAAAATACATATTTAATTTTAGCATTAATCCCTTTAAATGTCAATACTTATGTTAACTTTTACTCACATTGTAAGCATACACTTATGGAATAACCTTTATAGATATCTTTTCTTTATATTTTTCTTTTAACTTATTTATATTTTCTCTGTTATTACCTACAGCATAATTCATTTGTTGTTTTGGAACTAGGATTTGTATTTGATTAAATTTCTCAATGTTTTTCTTTTTACTTAACTTTTTAATTATATTATCCAGCATTATACTAGACAATACCCTTTCTTTATAATTATCAGAAACAGGTCCTTTTATTTCTTTATTATTTTCCGAGATTTCTTCTGTTGTCTGTAATCCAACTCTTATAACTTCAACTTTATTTTTAATACATTCTTGGTAAATTCTTTTTGTTCTAATTACAGCTTCGTCTAAACTTAATTCTTTATATTCACCCTTTTCGTGCATGCTCCAAAGTTCACTATTCTTAAGTACATATACAGGGTAAATTCTCATATAATCAGGTTTTAAAAAAATGCTTTCTCTTATGCTTTCTCTTTCTGTTTCAATGCTACTTCCAGGTAGTCCAACCATTATCTGGTGTCCCAACTTAAACGAGTGTTTCTTTATTAATATCGATGAATTAACTACATCTTCTTTAGTGTGTCCTCTTTTAGATCTTTCTAACACTGTATTGTCCATAGACTGAACACCTAGTTCTATAACTTTAACGTTGTATATCTTTAATAACTTTAATATTTCATCATCTATATAATCTGGCCTAGTCGATATTCTTATATGACTAATAACTTTATTAATTATATAAGGCTTTACAACTTCCAGATAGGCTTGTTGTTCCTTTATATCTAAGCCTGTAAAACTTCCACCAAAAAATGCAACTTCTACAAGAGGTTTTGCTCCTAAGTCATAATATGATAAATATTCATCTATCTTTTTTTTCACATCTTCTATTGATACATTCTTGGTTTCGCCGCTTATTCTTCTTTGATTACAAAACACACAGTTGTTGTTACATCCTCTATGAGGTATGAATATTGGTATTGTATACTTTTTTTCTTTTTTCTTTTTAATTCCTAACTCTTTTTTTGCATTAACTTTTGCTTTATAAACTTTCAAGTGCTTCTTTTGCTGCTTTTTGTTCTGCTTCTTTTTTTGTTTTTCCATTTCCTTCTCCTACTTTTTTTTCATTAATACTTACTATCACAAAAAAGTTCTTATCATGAGCTGGTCCTTCTTCTTTAATAACAACATATGAGATTTTTCTGTCCTTCTCTTTTTGTACTTCTTCCTGTAGCCTTGTTTTATAATCGGTGTTTTCTACTATATTATTTATTTCATCTTCTATCTTCTTTGCCATTAGCAAAAGGCATATTCTTTCTGCCTCTTCATAACCTCCATCAAGATATACTGCCCCTAGAATTGCTTCAAACATATCTGCAAGTTGTGCTTTTTTTATAATTTCCCCATTTTTTTTATTACAACGTCCTAATCTAAGAAATGGGCTTAATCCATTTTCAGTTATAACTTCACTAAGAGAAGGTTCACGTACTATTCTGGCTCTTTTCTGTGTTAACTCTCCTTCTTTTTCTTCTGGCAACATAAGATATAGCTTGATTGATATTATATGTTCTAATATAGCATCACCCAAAAATTCCAATCTCTCGTTATATCTATCAACAGATAGATCCTTCTTATCATTTGCATACGACTTGTGAGTAATTGCTGTTTCTAACAATTTTTTATTCTTAAACGAATATTTTATAATCTTTTCTATTTCATTAATATTTTTATCTATCATTTTATTCACCATAATAACATTTTAACATAGTATAGTTAGCTTTTCAATGATTATATTAACAGTCAATCCTTCTTAACTACTAAAAAAATTAGTTCATTATCCTTTATTTTAAATGTATATTATATAAGCAAAAATGGAACGGACAAATTCCGTTCCATCTACTGCTATTTTTTATATTTTAACTTTAAGCATTTTCTTTTATATATTCTACAACATCCCCAACTGTAGATATCTTTTCTGCATCTACTTCTGGAATTTCAATATCAAACTCTTCTTCAAGAGCCATTATAAGTTCTACGATATCTAAAGAATCTGCTCCTAAATCATCAATAAACGTGGTATCCATTGATATAATTTCCATATCTTCTACGCCTAATTGTTCTACTATTACTTCTCTTATTTTTTCAAAAACGTTTTCCACTTTATTCACCTCCTAATGTGTAAGTTAAAACTCTTACATGTATTATCATCTATTTTTATATTGTTGTCAATAGTAAATTTCTATTTTTTATATTTTAAATCTATTCTTTTTCATTTTCACTCATTTTTTTCTCAATTTCTTTGATTAGCTTTTGTTTTAATATTGCATTTGCCTGATATATTGCAACTTCATAATTCTTTGATTTTGCATTGCCATGTATTTTAATAACAGGTTTTCTTATCCCTATAAGTACTGCCCCTCCATATTTAGTATAATCATATTTATACAAAGCTTTTTCAAGAAGACTCTTTGTAACTAAGGCCTTGATTTTTGTAAACAGATTCTTTTTAAGTTCTTTTACTAACGCGTCTTTCAACGTCTTTGCAGTTCCTTCTATTGCCTTTAAAGCAACGTTTCCCATTAGTCCTTGGGCTACTATTACGTCAGCCTTCCCTTTTAAAATGTATCTTGCCTCTATATTTCCAATAAATTCGGGAAATTTATCTTTTAAGGCTATATTAGATTCTTTTAATTCTTTCGATCCTTTTTTTTCTTCAGCACCTATGTTTAACAATCCTATACTTACATTTTCTTTGTTTTGTACTAATGATGCATATAATTTGCCCATTTCAGCATATTGTACCATTGAATTAGGTGCTGCATCTGTATTTGCACCACAATCTAGTAAAATGGTACCTTTACCTGTATCTGTTGGTAATATGGCAATAAGGGCTGGTCTATTAACCTTAGTTATTCTCTTTAATTTTAGTAGTCCCCCTGCCATTACAGCACCTGTACTTCCTGCTGATATAAAAGCTGTTTCGTCTTTTTCTTTCATATAGTCATATGCTTTTACTATACTTGATTCCTTTTTATGTTTGATAGCAATTGATGGTTCATCATTGTTCGTTATTTCA
>JAQUBQ010000041.1 GCA_028686615.1 Clostridia bacterium
ATTAGAGTAGCAGGGGATGATATAGATAAGGATATAATAGAATATATAAAGAATAAACGAAATGTATTACTAGGTGGCACAGCTGCTGAAGAAATAAAAAATACAATTGGTGCGGCATACTCTTCTATGACAGAAGAAAAAATGCAAGTAAAGGGTAGGGAATTAACTACAGGGCTTCCAGAAACTATTACGGTATCAACTTCTGAAATACAAGTAGCTATGCAAAAAGTTATAGAAGAAATATTAAGAGCAATTAATGAAACATTAGAAAGAACGCCACCAGAAATAGCAGCTGATGTAATGGGAAATGGAATAGTTATTTCTGGAGGAGGAGCATATATAAAAAATATTGACAGATATATAAATAGTATTGTTAATATACCAGTTCACCTTGCAGATAACCCACTTGATTGTGTTATTAAAGGAACGGGAATAGCATTAAACAATATTGAAATACTTAAAAAAGCAGCTCAAAAAAGAAGAAAATAAATAATTAAGAAATATTAGGTGATTATAAATGAGTTATCTTGGACTTACAAAAAAAAGCAGAAAAATAAAAAAGAAAAAAACAGGGCCAATTCTATGGGTAATTATAGTAATAATATTAGCAGTATTTTTTAACAAAGTTAAAATTCCTGGAGTTTCCAAATTAGTTGGAAGTATTACAAATGGAATTAACAATGTAGGAGTAACTATAAAAGGAATTTCAACAGAAGGATTTAAATACTTTGGAAGTGTAAAGAAACTTAAAAATGAAAATGATAAACTAGAGAAAGAAATTGGAGATTTAAAGTATAAGTTACTCGAAATTAATACTCTTGGAACAGATAATGAAAATTTAAGGGCAAAACTTGGAATAAAAGAAAGATATAATCACTTTACATTAGTTTATGCTGATATAATAATTAGAAATTACGATAATTATATAGATACGTTTATAATAAATAAAGGAACAGAAGACGGAGTAAAAACAAAACAAGCAGTTATAACAGAAGACGGCTTATTAGGATATATTGCAGAAACGGAAGCAAATACTAGTAAAGTAGTTACTATATTAGACCCAAATGTTTCGGTAGGGGTAGAGATAGCATCAGTCAATAAAAATGCACTAATTAAGGGAGATTTTAAACTTAAAGCAGAAGGTAAATTAAAACTAACATACATTCCTATAGATACAGAGGTTTCAGTATCTGAAACTATATATACATCCGGTATTGGAGGAATATATCCAAAAGGTATACCAGTAGGGATAATAGAAAAGGTAATAAATAAAAAGAATGAAATTGACAGATATGGAATAATAGAGCCACTAGTAGATATTGGTAATATTAAAAGTGTAGGAATAATAATTAATTAATAAGGAGTAAATTTGTGAAAAAAACTTGGAAAAGTATATTAATGTTATTGATGATTTTTGTAGCTTTTATACTTCAAATTATAATGTCTAATAATTTCAAATTATTTGGAATGACACCTAATATATTATTAGTTACTCTAATTATAATTTCAATGTGGAGTGAACCACATACAAGTTTTATAATTTCATTATTAATTGGGGTTTTAGCAGAACTTATTTTTAATTATGATATAGGAACTACCATACTTTCATATATATTAGTTTCATTCTGTATTTCAAGTATAAGCAAGAAATACAGAAGAGAAAGTAAAACAGCAGTTGTTTATATGTCTGTTGTTGGCACAAGTATATTTTTAATTTCCGAATATGTCTTGTATATGTTAGAATATAAAAAATTACTTAATGTAATAGTTATGATAGAAAACCTGGTGGTGCAAAGTTTACTAAATATTGTTATTTCATATGTATTATATAGAATATTTGAAAAACAGATGCAAGAAAATGAAATAATCATGGATTATAGAAAGTAGAGGGAAGACATTTGAAAAAGAGCTTAAAAACTTTTTTCGACAATAGGGATAGTATACTAAAAGTTTTAGTATACACAGTTTCTATTGTTTTTTTAACTTCATTAACTAAACTTCAATTAATAGAAGGAAAAGAATATAGAGAAATGTCTGAGAAGAAAATGCTTAGATCATCAATTATAGAAGCACCAAGAGGCGAGATATATGATAGGAATGGAATTCTTCTTGCTACTAATAAATTAGGTTTTGATTTAGAGTTATATAGAACAAAGGTTACAAGTAAACAACTTAATAACATATTAAATAGGATAACATCAATATTAATAAAAAATGGAGATAGGATAAATGAACCTTTCAGTATGGAGAAAAATGAACTTATATTTTACTCTGAAAGAGAAAAGAAAAACTTTGAAGAAATATATAATTTAAAAGAAAAATATGCTATAAAAGAAGTATTAGAAAAATTGTATAAGGAATATGAACTTGAAGACTTTACAGAAGAAGATAAGTTTAGAATATTACAAATAAGATACATAATAGCGAAGGAAGGATATTCGCTTTTTAAATCGATTGGTATAGCAAGTAATATATCTTATGAATCTGTAATTATGTTAGAAGAAATAAAAGCAGATATACCAGGAATAAATATAAAGGTAAGCCCTAAAAGACATTACCCAAACGGAAGTTACGTTTCACATTTATTAGGATATGTAGGAAGTATTACAAGAGAAGAATATGAAAGTGTAAAAGATATTGGATATTCATACAATAGTAATATTGGAAAAATGGGATTAGAGCAATCCATGGAAAAATATTTGAAGGGTAAAGATGGTACTCTTAGAACTCAAGTAGATAGCATGGGCATAGCAAATGATGAGATAGTACATAAAGAAGCTGTAACAGGGAAGAATATAACATTAACAATAGATTATAGATTACAGAAGGTTGCAGAAGACTCATTACAAACAGTTATATATGATGTTGCACACGGTCTTAAAGGTTATAAAAAGTCACCAGAAGCTTCTAGTGGAAGCATAGTGGTGCTTGATATAAACACAGCAGAGGTGCTGGCTATGGCAAGTTATCCAACGTTTGACCCGAATGATTTTATAGACGGAATATCGTATAATAAATGGAAAGAGATAAATAATAACAAAACCAAACCCATGTTTAACAGAGCAATAACAGGAACCTATTCACCAGGTTCAACATTTAAAATGCTTAGTGGCATAGCTGCACTAGAGTCGGGACACGTTACAGTTGAAGAAAAAATACAAGATACAGGAGTATATAAATATGGACATAATCCAAAATGTTGGGTATATTCTGCTCATGGGAGGACACATGGATGGGTAAATGTATCTGAAGCAATAAAAGTGTCTTGTAACTGTTATTTTTATGAAGTAGGAAGAAGAATGGGAGTAGAAGAACTTGTCAAGTATGCCAAACTATTTGGACTAGGTTCAAAAACTGGAATAGAAGTTTCAGGAGAAGTAAAGGGTATAATAGCAGGAGACAACAATGTTAGCAAATGGTATTTGGGAGACACACTATCTGCTGTTATAGGACAATCATATAATTCATATACCCCTATACAACTTGCCAATTATATTGCCACTTTATCAAATGGGGGAAACTTAAAAAGAGTTAGTTTAGTAAAGGGTGTAGAAGATAATAGAGACAGCAAAGTCTCTTCAGACGAATTATTAAAGCACATAGAAAAGTATACAGGAGTAAAATTCAAAGAAACAAACGTAGAACTTAAAAAGGAACATATAGATGCAATAACAGAAGGAATGAAGACAGTAACATCTGAAACAGGTGGAACATCATATATTGTATTTAAAAATTCAGAAATAGAGGTTGCAGGTAAAACTGGAACAGCTCAGGTTACAACTGGCGCTGATAATGGACTTTTTGTAGGATTTGCACCTGCTGATAAACCTGAGATAGCAGTAGTTACAGTAATAGAAAATGGAGGATCTGGAATATATACAGCAAGTGTTGTAAAAGCAGTAATGGATGAATATTTTCAAATATCTCAAAAAGAAATAATAGGAAAAACAGAGCAAAACATAGTTAAACCAGGAATAAAATATTAAAATAAAAAAGTAAGTAGAAATTCTACTTACTTTTCTTATGGTAGCGGCTACTGGAATCGAACCAGTGACCTTGCGGGTATGAACCGCACGCTATAGCCAACTAAGCTAAGCCGCCATGAACATTGCTAAATTAGTATACAATAATTATTTAAATATGTCAATAGTCATAAATGAAAAGCATTTAAAATATGATCTAATTTGAAAAAAACACTTAAACGTGATATAATACAGATATAATATTAGTTTTAAAAATCTTTAATAAGAAAAGGGAGAGTGGATAAAATGTTAAAAGTCAAAGCTGCTATGTTACTAATTGCGGGAATTATGTTTCTTGTTACCCTCTTAATAAAAAGAACTAAAAATGGATCTGAAGTAGATTTGAATCGGACATTAATAAAACTTGTAGTTAGTTGCTTAAATATAGTGCTGTTAATTATTGTACATATTATTAATGTATTTGCTGAAGCTTTTGCTGTATTTAAAGTAGGAGATTTAGAAAAAGGTGTAATTATAGCACTAATAATATTTAGTATTCTATTTGTTTTTAGTAGTTGTAAATTAATCACTAAGTATATGAATAATTTGGAAAAAAAGCTGAATATTTAAAAATAATTTTAAACTGAAAGTAAAAAACATATAAGTCAAAAATAAAGCGTATAAGTTATAAATTTAACTTGTGCGCTTTTATTTTAAGTAGTAAAGATTCACTAAAAGAGAAAGTGATGAATATATTAATAACATACGAATATGTTATATAAAATATAATAAGCGGGAGGTATTTTATACATGGAAACAAATAGTAATAGTTTAGTTAATCGATGTTGTAACTTTTGTGCTTCAAATAAATGTGAATGTGTTTGCATTAAGGAACTAGTTGGTCCAATGGGACCAAGAGGTCCTATGGGGTGTCCCGGTGTGACAGGTCCTATGGGTAGCCCTGGTCCAACAGGAAATACTGGACCTACAGGAAACACTGGGGCTCAAGGACCACAGGGTATACAGGGAGTCCAAGGCCCAATTGGCCCACAAGGCATACAAGGAGCAACTGGTGCAACAGGAGCTACTGGGCCAACCTTAATAATGGGAGCAAGATTGTTACGTAATAATGTTATGCCATTATTACTGACATCAGAAAACAGAACCCAATTAGTTGATTGGAGAATTATAGAGGATGACTTTGGTTTAAATATTAATATAAGTAATCCATCCGCTCCAGTATTTACGGGTGGACCAGCAATATATAATATAAATGCAAGTGTTGCAGTTGGGGCG
Source organism: Clostridia bacterium (assembly GCA_028686615.1). Lineage (GTDB taxonomy): Bacteria > Bacillota > Clostridia > TANB77 > CAG-465 > CALXJE01. The sequence continues at coordinate 5,259 of JAQUBQ010000041.1, forward strand.
AGTTCCGGATTTATAGGGGAACAGGTAAATCTAAATCTTTTTGTTAATGGTGACTTTGTTGCAAGGGATATAAAGTATACAACTCTTATACCAACAGAAATAATGTTGTTTAAAATAAATGTTTTAGTAATAGAGAGTACGCCTACTATTAGATTAGAATTACAATTGTCCTATCCTTTTGGAAACAATCAATATTCGGGTTTGATATACATAGAAGATTCATATTTATCAATACAAAAATCAACAATAAACATTTAAAAAACTTTAATAAGTAGATAAAAAAATAGTAATATCCTCAGGAAGGTAGAGGACATTACTAATCATTTAGAGGCTTGTTGCCAAAAAAGTTCGTATTCTTTTTTTGCTAAAGCTTGTTTTTTATTTCTAAACTTATTTATCTCATCAAAATGTTTAATGGTAAGATTAACAATTTTACTATCTAGTAATTTATTATTTTTCATGTCATTTAATACATCTATAACTGAATCTTTGCCCATGGCCTTTCTATAAGGTCTATCTTCTGTTATAGCAGTAAACACATCAGCAACAGCTAGTATTCTTGCTCCTTGAGATAGATCTTTTCCTTTTAAATGAAAAGGATATCCTGAACCGTCAATATGTTCATGATGATAAGAACCATAAGAGACAATATTATTTATATCTTTTAATCTTCTTAAAACATTATAAGTATGGAATGTATGTGACTTAATTATTGCATATTCATTAAAATTAAGTTTGTCGTTTTTTTCAAGAATCTCATTAGGTACAGCAAGTTTTCCAAGGTCATGAATATAGCCAGCAATTCTAATGTTTTTTATTTCATAAGCCGGAAGCTCCAGTTTGCTGGCAATCGCTTCTGCACTTGCAGAGACTCCTCTAGAGTGTACAGAAGTAAATCTACTTCTAAAGTCAATAATGTTACTAAACCATTTTGCGAGTTTTTCAAACTCATCAAGACTAATTAATATATTTGCAGAGTCAACTAATTTTCCTACAATTTCATGGATAGAATGCGATACAGTATATAACCAAAAATCTTCTTTATCAGATATGTTTATAAAAGTAGCTACAACATCTGGCATGAATAGTTTACCTGAGTTTTCAATTACTTTAGATATTATATTATCTGCTTGCAATAAAATATAAGTATCTTTGTCAATGTATGCATCTATTCTATCTGCTAAACATAAAATATGGCACTCTATGGGTAACAATTTATCTTTATAATATTTACCATTACCAAAATCCCATGCAATATGATGATGTTTTACAAAAAGAGCTATGCTTCTAAAATGCTTTGAGCTTTTTAAATATGAATAGCCTATTTTTTCATGAACCTCATCTGATTTGTAATCAGGAGATATAATGTTATCTCTTTCTTCTATTGTTAATGCTCCTATGTCGTGCACACATGCGGCAATTACCAAATTAATAATACGTTTTTTAGGCAATCTATATTGAAGGGCTAACCTATATGCTATATATGCAACCCTAATATGATGACCTGACATCTTTTTACTTATTAAATCAACAGCATCTGAAAAACACATAATTATATCAAAAAAATTAAGCTCTATGTTTTTATTATCATTATAGTCTAATGCTTTCTCTTTCAATGATGATCACCTCAATTCTCATAATTATATTACTACATAAATTATTTATTTACAATAACATGATAAAAATAAACATAGTAGTATTTAAATATTTTAACCTAAATATAAAAAAATATAATAGATAACAAAAAAGCATACTTTACAAAATGTATCTTAATGATATAATAAAAAGCAAAGAGGAGGTCAATATATTGAAGAAAAATGTTCTTATGAATATAACCTATGGAATGTATTTAGTTGGTTCAAAATATAAAAATAATTATAGTGGGATGATATCGACAACTGTATGTCAATCAACCTCTGAACCAGAAACAATTACTGTAATTATAAACAAGGATAATTATACACATGACTTAATAGAAAAAAGTAAAAAAATAAGTATATCTATATTATCAACAGAAACAACATTTGAGTTAATAGGAAAGTTCGGATTTAATTCTGGAAGAGATACAGATAAATTAATAGGTGTGAATTATATAATGGGAGATAACGATGTTCCTGTAATAACAACAAGCATGACAGCATATATTGAGGCTAAAGTTATAAATTCGTTTGATATAGGTACACACACAATCTTTTTTGCAAAAGTAACAAAAACAGATAATTTGGATGATAAGGTTCCAATGACATATGAGTATTACCACACTGTAATAAAAGGAACGTCACCAAAAAATGCACCTACTTATTCATTAAATGCTACTATAGAATCTAATGATGATAACAAGTATAAATGTTCAACTTGTGGATATGTATATGATGAAAGTAGTAAAGGAAATATCAAATTCGATAAACTTCATGAAAATTGGGTGTGTCCAGTATGTGGTATGCATAAAATAGGATTTAATAAGATTTAAAATGTTTTTTAGAATTACTATGTAGGGACGCTTATAATGCGATCCCTTTCTGCTAGTTACTTTATTCACAATAGCATGACTTTAAAATTAATAATATTATTAATAAAATAAATAATATTATTGATAAGAGAATAAAAGGTACAAGATTAGTAATTATAATAGTAAGCAATAAAGTTGCTCCTATAATTAACCCTAATGAAAAAACAAAAAATATAGCAATTAAGCATATAACAATATCTAAACAACAAAGTCTTCTACATCCTTCTAACATATTTGCCATAAATTATCACCCCCTTAATGTATTGTATGTTATAGAAGGAGAAATCGTTATTATAAGCATTTATATCAAAATATAATTAAGATTAGATTATAATATAAAGTGCGCAGAAAAGAATAAAAAAAACACTTCATAAAAGTATGAAGTGTTAATATTATGGTTGCGGGAGTAGGACTTGAACCTACGACCTTCGGGTTATGAGCCCGACGAGCTGCCAACTGCTCTATCCCGCGATGCTAAATTAGTATAATATAGATATTAGAATAAGTCAAGGGGTCTACCAATATTTTTAACATAAAAGCTAAATTTTATTAATATAAGCATAAAAAACTTTAAAAAGGATAATGCACATTTATCATCAAAGTGATATAATAAATAGGGTATAGATTTAGAATTCTAGTTTTAATAAAGTTACAATAACATCAAATTAATTAATGTTATTGTAATATTGGATTTAAAGCTATATAATAAAAGAAGAATGTGGAGGGAAAATGAAACTAGAAGGTAAGATTACAAATATAATATATAAAAATGAAAATAATGGATATACTGTAATGTTAATTAATACAGAAGACGATTATATAACAGTAGTAGGAGAAACTGCCGGTGTGGAAGAAGGAGATACAGTAGAGCTAGAAGGTGAATTGATTTATCATAAAACATATGGTGAGCAGTTAGCTTTTACTAATATAAATAAAGTCCTTCC
>JAQUBQ010000042.1 GCA_028686615.1 Clostridia bacterium
TCATATATTACAAAAGCTTTTTCTCTTTCAATGTTTACTGATTGATTTATATATTCTCTAATCTTACTATTTAAGAACAACTTCACTTTGCTTTCAATGGACTCAATTTTATCTATCTCCTTATTAAAATGTTGTTCAAAAATATTTTTTATTTGTTCTTTTGTTTTATCTATGTTGTCTTTAGAATAATCATATAATTCCATAACTTTATGTATAAATGTCCCATAATTTTCTGCTGATTTTTTGTCATCAAGTGTTTTTGGTTTTAAATTATTATAATCTATTTCCTGGTATATAAGTTGGTTGTTTATATTCCCTTTATCATCTATATGTTGCTTATCTTTAAGTTCTGTAACAGTATACTTTTTCTTAATTTTTTGATTATCAATATATAAATATTTTTGATTAAACAGATATTCTTTATTTCCCTCTTTTTTTGTAGTTTTAATATTTTTACAACGTTTTAAAAACTCTTCTACTTTACTATTGTTTTTATTTCTACTTTTGATTTTATCTTTATTAATATCCTGCACATTTTCAATTATGCCCTGTTCTTCATCAAATTTTATATAGTTAATTTTGCAAAGATTTATACTCGTTTCATCAAAAGCACTAAGCATGTTTTTAATATAGTTATTATTGTTTTTTAAAAGTCCTGATGGTAGTTTTTTGTATCCTGCTGAACTTATAACTTTTTCTTGAAGTTTAGCAACGTTTGATGTTGTTGCAAACACTATTATTTTTTCCTTTGCTCTTGTCATAGCTGTGTATAATAAACGTTGTTCCTCCGAAATTGATCTTTCTTTTATCTTTTCCTTAATTCCTTGTTTTATAACTGAAGGGTATGAAATACCTAGATTTTCATCAAATATTTCTGTACCAATTCCTAACTTATTATCTAATAATATTTCATTTTTACTGTCCTGTATATTATATGATTTTGATGCGCCTGCTAAAATAACAACAGGATATTCTAAGCCTTTACTTTTATGGATTGTTAAAAGTCTAACTACATTTTCATTTTCCCCAATTAGTTTTGCAGTATCAGTTCCTTTTACATTTTTATCTTTCATATTTTCTAAATAGTTAATAAAATCATAAAGCGTAGTTTTTTCTTCTTTTTCAAACTTTCTAGCAACTTCTATTAGTAAATCTAAATTACTACATTTTTGATGTCCAAATTCTTCTAAATAAAAGCTATTATATATTCCTGTTACCTCATAAATATATTCTATTGTTTCTGCTATAGAAAAGGTTTTAATATATTTTCTTACATTGTTTAATAAAGTTATAAAGTTATGAATCTTTTCTACAATTTTATAATTTACATCTGCATTTAAGATTTTTTCTTTAGCTTCTAACATTGAATCATAAAAATATCCTTTTTTATTATGTGCTCTAATTATAACTAATTCATCTAATGTGAATTCTCCAATTATACTATACAAAACACTAACTAAAGATAGGTCATCATAATAATTATCCATCACCTTTAAAAAGGATATTATAAGCCCTATTTCTTCTCCACTGTATATATTTTCTACATTATCGTTAAAAACAGGGATTCCTTCCTTTTTTAATATATCTTCATATATACTGGCTCTACCTTGCATAGACCTCATTAGCACAACAATATCTTTATAATCACATGGTTTTGATTCCTTTTTCTTCATATCGAAGACTTCTAATGAACCATATGTTTGTTTAATTTTGTTTGCTATCAGCTTAGCTTCTTTCTCTATAGTACTTAATTCTTCTAATAACTCTTCGGTATTCTCTTGCACAACTTCATCATTACCTGTTTCTATTATGTTTATTTCTGCCATATAATCATTATTATTTGCAGTTTCATGTTCATCATAACCGCCAGAATATATTAAAAACTCTGGGCTGTTATAGTCACAGCCTCCTACTTTTTCTGACATAGTCTTATAAAATAAATAATTTATGGGTTCTAGTACTTCTTTTCTGCTTCTAAAGTTTTTAGATAATATTATTTTTACAGGCTCAATATCTTTGTTTTCTTCAGGTTTTTCCAATGTTTTAAATGTTTTATACTTTTTATTAAATATACTTGGTTCTGCATTTCTAAAGCTATATATACTTTGTTTAACATCTCCTACCATTATAAGATTGTTTTTTGATATTAATCTAAGTATTTCCTCCTGTAATTCTGAAGTATCTTGATATTCATCAATATATATTTCTTCAAACTTATCCATATATACTCTTCTAGTTTCTTCATTCTTTAAAGATTTTAAAGCTAGTTGTTCATAATCTGAAAAATCTATTTTACCTATTGTTCTTTTTTTCTCACTATATTTTTCATGTATCTTTTTCACTGTGGTTACAAACCATTTTATAATTTCTTCCACACTTTTTAAGTCTTGGATCAATCCTTTGGTATCTTTGTATAACATTTTTGATATGTTTTGTATTTCACTTGTAACTCTTTTTTTAACATCTGATATTTCATTCTTTAGTACTTCATTTTGAACTCTTGAAGAAGGAAGTCTTGGAAATGATGTCATTTCTCCCTTATACTTAAACATTTGATTATATGTTTTTTGATATTTAAATCCTTCAATTTGCTCTAACATTTGTTTTAGTATGTTTATTCTTGATTCAAACTCAATGTTTTCTGAGGTTTTATTAATAACATCTTCTAGTTGCAAACAACATAAATCAATTCTCTCATTTATAATTGACTGTAGTTCTTTTCCAACTTCAATTTCTGTCAGGTCTTCAATATTAGATAGTTTTTCATATTGATTTAAAGAGTTATCAAGCCATTCGCTTGGATCTATCATACTTTGTGAAAAACTATATAGGTCTTGTAAATTTTTAATAACAATTTCTTCACTTTTAAATAACTCTAATACTTTAAAAAACATTTCTGCTTCTTCATCATACTCTTGTTCTAGAATTTCATCGATTGATTCTAATAATAGCATTTTTGCTTTATTTTCATCTAATGTTTTCACCCCGGGATCTATGCCTAAATTATAAAAGTTAGATCTAAGTATTCTTAAACAAAATGAATGTATAGTAGAAATATTAGCCTTATTTATAATCAACAATTGTTTTTTCAAGTATGTTCTTTCATCTTTTGAAGCTTGATTATCCTTTAACATATCATATATTTTATTTGTAATTCTTTCTTTAAGTTCTGCAGCTGCAGCATTTGTAAAAGTAACAACTAGTATCTTATCTATATCAATTCTGTCTTCTAACATTCTTTTTATTATTCTTTCAACAACAACAAACGTTTTACCACTTCCCGCTGAAGCAGCAACTAAAAAATCTTTCCCTTTTGTTTCAAGCACAAGCTTTTGCTCATTACTTAAAGTTAGTTTCTTTGACATATTTACCCCTTATTACTCTAAACTTATTTTACCTATTAAACCAGCATTAAATTCATCTATTAGTATTTTTGCTATTTTGTTATAATCTACTTCTCCGCCTTTAATTATTGCTCCTCTTTTTTTCCCTATCTCTTCAAGTATTTCATAATTTTCTAATTCTTTTACTTCCTCTAACAATTTATATCTTGAACATAACATTTCAAAGTATTTGTCATTCCCTTTTAGATAGCTAATTAGCTCTAATGCTAATTCATCAATAAATAATATTTCCTCTTTAATATTTCCTGTAAGTGCAAGCTTTATTCCAGCATCATTTTCATCAAGTTTATGCCAAAGGATTCCTGGTGTGTCCATAAGTTCTATATTGTTTTCTAGTCTAATCCATTGTTTTTTTCTTGTTACACCTGGCTTGTTTCCAACATTTGCAGTTCTCTTTCCTGCAAGTTTGTTTATAATTGTAGATTTACCAACGTTCGGTATTCCTGAGATTAAAACCCTATATATTGGATTTATTTTTTCATATGCTTCACTTGACTTATTTGCATACTTGAATTCTTTTCCTACTCTTATTATTGTTTGTATTAACTTGTCCATTCCTTCACCAATATTGGCATTTGTATATACAGTATAATATCCTTTTTTTTCATACTCTATAACTTTTGCCTTTAACATCTCATCATCTGCTAAATCTGCTTTATTTAAAATTATAATTATTGGTTTATCCTTTGCTATATCAAATATAATATCATTCTTTGAACTATCTGGTATTCTACTGTCTAAAACTACGCAAACAATATCTATTAGTTTAATGTTTGCTTTAATTTCATTTATAGCTTTAACCATATGTCCTGGAAACCAGTTTATGTTTGTTTTATTTTCGTTCATAATTATCACTTTCTTTCTTTTGAATTAATAAATTATTCAGAAACTTTAGTTGAATTTTAAATTCCATTAAACATTCTGATTTTTAAATTTAATTAGTGTTTTATCTATTTTTCTTTAACTTATTATATACTATTTGAAATGTAAATTAAAGTTTATGGGTAATATTTATAAAAAGTGACAATAAAAAGGTTACCGGATAATATCCGATAACCCTTTTTACTATATTGTAGGTATTACAATTTTATAAACTACTTCGTATAAACTTTGTTGACTATATACCCTTACTTTAACTCCTGTTATATTATAATCAAAGTATTTAAAGTATGTCACTATACCATCTGCTACATTACAGCGATCTTCACTGTATTCTTTTATAAATTCTACTTCACCTATTACTCCCGTTAAACTCTGTATTATTTCTCCAACACTTTCTAGTTCTGGAAATAATTTAGATATGTCTATTTTTACAAACACTATTTCTTTGTTCTTTTGTTCTTTTCTACATTTTGATAACAAAAATAAGTTTAGCAGTTTTTCATTTTTCCGAAAATAGTCTTTTAAAATTTCTTCGCAAAGCTTAAGTCCTTCTCCTGATTCAAACTCCTTAACGACATTAAAAAGATTACTTTTAATTAAAGTTTTCATTTTTTCTCATCTCCTTCTATAAAATTATTTATATTTTATCATTTACTTTATAAAAAATTATAACATTTAAATAACTAGTTTATAATTTAACAAACATTAATCGTCATAAAACGAGAATATTTTTAACTCTCATATTTTCGTAATTTTATCAACCTTTTTTATATTTTATCGCAAACAATTAATGCTTTATCTAACAAAAAATTATTTAATTTATGTCTAATGTTTATCATAGCTACTATTTTATCATTATTTGTTCTAATAGTAAAATATGTAATGCTAGGAATATATCCTTAAGGTAAATTAAGTCGTTCTCTCATATCACTCTCTGAGACTTTACCCATTCTTCTTATCTCTTTATATTACTACCTAGTCCTCCGCTAATACTTCCATTCATACTTTTATTTATTTATACCCCAATAATCTAATATGTTTTCAGATATATTAAGATTTCCAAATCCTATACCTAATTTTCTATTATCATTTATTTTATTATGATAGTCTGTCCCACCACACATTAGAAGATTGTTTCTTTTACAATAGTTTTCTAGTATCTTTGTTTGTTCTTCTGTAAAAGTAGGATAATATACTTCTATTCCATCTATTAACTTTTGTTTTGTTAAAGCCTCTAAAATTTCTTCTTTGTTTTCTTTCTGGTATCTATATAAATGAGCTAAAAATACTTTTCCGCCAGCTTCTCTGATTAATTTTGAAACTTCTTTAGCACTTACAGTAATTTTAGAATAATCAAAATATATAGGGAAGGTTGGATCAGTAGAACACTTTCTCCAAAACAAACTGATGTCATCCCATTCTTCTTTTTTAAAAAACTCTTTATTATCATTATGTTTTATAATTTCATAATAAATGCAATCTACTGGTAGTACGGTATTATCATATTTAAAGTCTTTTGAAAGAATTATACCTTTTTCATTACACGAGTTACATATGTCTGCAAATTCTCTTTCACATTGTTTTTTAAACTTTTCATCATTATATTGATTATCAAGCCAAGATTTAATTTTTTTCACATCAATTCCATAGCCTAAAAACTCTATTCTAACCCCCATAAAAGAAACACTAAATTCACAACCTGTAATAATCTTTCCTCTATAGTACTTTGTGTAATCTAACTTCTTCAATTCCTCATATGCATCTACACTGTCGTGGTCTGTTATTGAAAGTGTTGTTAACCCTATCTCTTGCGCCTTTTCTAATATTTCCTTAACTGTGTCTTTTCCATCTGAATGTACTGTATGTATATGTAAGTCTATCATATTTTTCTCCTAAATTATGTCTGTTTATAATAATGAATTATATAATACCATTTTTTTATATTCAAGTGTTTTATTTTATAATTGCATTTAATAAAAAAGAACTGCATTATTTGCAATCCTATTCTTATATTCTTTCTGGATCTAGTGGAGAAATTTCTCTTAATCTTTCTACTATATTCTTAAGGTTTTCTACTATATACTCTGCATCTTCCATAGTGTTTTCAGTACCGTAAGAAATACGAAGTGATCCATGTGCAACTTCATGTTTAAGGCCAATTGCAAGTAACACATGCGATGGATCTAATGAACCCGATGTGCAGGCACTTCCACTTGAAGCGTATATGCTTTTCATATCTAACATTAAAAGCAATGCTTCCCCTTCCACTCCTTTTATGGAGATATTTAAATTTCCTGGTAATCTATTTTCTCTATCTCCGTTTAATTGTGTATGAGGTATTTCTGTTAAAATTCTATCGATAGTATAATTCCTTAATTTTAATAACTTGTTATTACTTTCTTCTAAATTAGAATATGCCAATTCAATAGCTTTTCCCATACCAACAATTTCTGGAACATTTTCTGTTCCTGCACGTTTAGATTTTTCTTGATGTCCTCCTGTTATAATAGGGCTAAATTTTATTCCTCTTTTTATATATGCTACTCCTATACCTTTTGGTCCATAAAATTTATGAGCAGACATGCTTAAAGCATCAATCCCCTGAGTTCTGACATCAATCTTTTCACTCCCTACAGCCTGAACTGCATCAGTGTGAAAGATAACATTTTTAAACTTCGTAACCTTTGATATTTCTTTTATATTTTGAACTACACCTATTTCATTGTTTGCATACATAATACTTACAAGTACAGTATTTCTCTTTATAGCTCTATTTAGTTCATCTACATTTATAATTCCCTTTTCGTTAACAGGCAAGTATGTTACTTTATAACCTTCATTTTCCAATGCTTTACAAGTGTTAAGCACTGAGGGATGTTCAATTTTGCTAGTTATAATGTGGTTTCCCTTTTGCTTATTTGAATTAAGTATACCTTTAATAATTAAGTTATTGGCTTCACTACCACTTGCAGTAAAATATATTTCATCTTCATTTGCACCTATAACTTTAGCTATTTGAGTTCTTGCAATATCCATTGCTTTTCTTGATTCTCTCCCTATTTTATATGATGAAGAAGCATTACCATACTTTTCATTAAAATATGGTAACATTTCTTCTAATACTTCTTTTTTTACACATGTTGTAGCATTATGATCTACGTATATTTCTTTCATTCAATTTCACCTTTATATATATTATACAAGTCTTAACTATTTGTGATACTATTTAATATTTGAAATACAAATAGGACAAATCGTTTTATTATTCTTATCTCTGCCAACATCCTCATCATACTTCCAGCATCTTTCACATTTATATCCTGGTGCTTTTTCTACTACAACTTTTTCTTCATCTGATTCAGATATTTCTACTTTAGAGACAATTAATATCATCTTTAATACTTCTTCATTTTCTTTTAAAAAGTTGTATCTATTACCCTTTGCATATAAATGTACTAATGCATCAAGTGGATGCCCTACAATCTTTTCAGCACGAGCTTTTTCTATTTCACCAAGTAATTCTTCACGTAAAGCATAAATCTTATCCCATTTTTCTGCCAGTTCTAAATTGTTATATTTATCATTTACTGTAGGCATATCTGTAAGCAGTACTGAAGGAACATTATTGTCTTTATCGTGTGTCATGTAAGTCCAAATTTCTTCTGATGTAAAGCATAATACTGGTGATATAAGTTTTACTATGCTATCTAGTACATCATACATTGTAGATTGAACAGCCTTTCTTATTGGATCATTTGCTTTTAATGTATATAATGAATCTTTTACAACATCCAAGTATTTACTGCTAAGTTCTGAAGATGCAAATTTATGAATCTCATTATATACTACATGGAAATCATAATTATCATATGCTGATGTTACAACTTCAATAATCTTATTAAGTTTATACATAATATATTTATCTAGTTCCGCTCTATTCTCATAATCTACATAATCCCTCATAGGATTAAAATCTGATAAATTTCCAAGCATGAATCTTGCTGTATTTCTTATTTTTTTATAAACTTCAGCTACTTGTGCAAGTATATCATTTGATACTCTAACATCTGTATGATAATCTGAAGATATTGTCCAAAATCTTAAAATATCAGCTCCATATTTATTTATTACTTGCAATGGATCTATACCATTTCCCATTGATTTTGACATTTTACGTTTTTCTTCATCAATTAAAAAACCGTGTGTTACAACATTTTCATATGGTGCTTTTCCATTTACTGCTACAGATGTAAGTAGTGATGATTGGAACCATCCTCTATATTGGTCATTTCCTTCAAGATATAGTGTTGCTGGCCAATCTAATTCTCTTTTTTCATCCTTTAATACTGCAAAATGTGTTGTTCCAGAATCAAACCATACGTCCATAATGTCTGTTT
>JAQUBQ010000043.1 GCA_028686615.1 Clostridia bacterium
CCATATCCTCGTGAGTTTCTTCTGCTATAGATATTGCTATGCTTTGATTTATAAATTCTGCATTTTTAACAATCTCTACTTTAGCAATATAAGATTCAAAATCAGATTGAAATATATGTTTAACTTCCGTTATGTCTAATCCTACTTTTCTTAAATATGCTGCAGCTTCAAAGGTTCTAACCCCCGTTTTAAACGAGAAGTTCTTTGTATCTACAAGTATTCCTGCATATATTACTTCTGCTTCTTTAGAGGTAAGTTTAACTTCATCTAAATACATTAATAATTCTGTCACGAGTTCACTTGTCGACGAAGCATATACTTCATGATATGTAAGTATTGCATCTTCAATAAATTCTGGTCCCCTCCTGTGATGATCAATAACTACTTTTTTATCAAATTCTCCTGCTATCTCTGGAACTGCGAGGTAACTTTCCTTGTGAGTGTCTACAATTACTAAAACGCTATTTTCAAATACGTGTTTTTTAATATCATCCTTTGTAACAAAGACTTCCTCGTAGTTACTGCTTTCCTTAAGCTTATCTATTGTGGTTCTTGTGCTATTGTTGTATTTTGTATCTATAACTATATATGCTTCTTTGTTCATACTTTCACATATTTTGTATATACCAACTGCCGCTCCCACACAATCTATATCTGTGTTTTTGTGTCCCATAATATAGACATTATCAGATTTATCTATTAAATCTTTTAACGCTTGTGAGATTATTCTTGACCTAACTCTATTAGTTTTATTTACAGCTTTTGCACCTTCCCCATATATATCATATTTCTTATTGTTTTTTACAACAGCTTGGTTCCCACCTCTTCCCAATGCTACATCAAGTGCTGCAATTGAAGAACGGTGTTTTGCATGTAGTGTATCTTCTTCTGAGGACATACCAATACTTATAGTTACTGGCACTTTAAGTGCTTCTTCAGAAACCTTTGTTATTTGGTCTAACACTTCAAATGAATTTTCTTTTAATATATTTAGTTCTTGCTTTTCTACTGCAAATAAATATTTGTCTTTTTCTAATTTAGATATTAATCCATTAAAAGAATTTACCCACTCAACTAAAATTTTATCTATCTGAGCAAGTGTATTTAGTCTTACAATTTCTTCAACACCTTGAAAAGATTCTTCATAATTATCTATAGATACCATTCCAATAGTTGTTTTAGTATTTTCTAAAACTTTTTCAAGTCCATATTCTCTTGTTTTATCTATAAAAATTAGTAACTTACCAGAACTTCCACCTAAAAATATATCTGATGGAAAGACTAGATATGTTTCTCTTTCAATATTAATTTCTATGCCTTCTTTTTTTGCATATTGTTTGTTTATATTACTCCATATTTCTGGTATATATTCTTTTGCATATATTTCTTCCGCTCTACTATTTTCCCATATCATTTTACCTTGATCTGTCAGATACATAACAGGTATGCCCATGTTTTTTAAAGTATTTCCCATCGCACGTTTAAATCCACCTGATAAATCTGTTATTATGCTTTTTCTTTTTATTATTTCAAAATATAGAATATATACTGTATAGGCTAACATTATAACGAATACTATTACATCTGTTACTATTCTTTGTCCTTTGGGAGCGTTATTAAGTAATGACAAGAAAATCATCGACAACAGATATACTATTGGCGCCACAATATAATGATTTATTTTTTTAGCTCTTTTTTTCTTGTTTCCATTACCTTGTTTTTTAGACATCACTATTTCTCCTTTTGTATACTTTTACTTATACATTTTACTATTTATACGTGATTTTGTCAATCTATTAAAGAGTATTGACTTGTCGCCACAGTAAAAAACATTTGTTAATTTTTTAAACCTATAAATATATTTTCTTTACTTCTTCCTTATATTCATATAATATTTTAAAGTTTGATCAATAGCTTCGCCATTTATAATTGATATTAAGTCTTCTAAAGAATTTCTAGTCTAGATCTTTTCATTAATATATTCACATACCAAATCATAAAATGTGTTTTGCTTCATATTTCTCACATCCAAATCTAGTAACATCTCCTAAATGTATTTTAAAAAGAATTTGTTCGAACCAATTACCATAAACTGAGATGATTTTATTTCATTTCTTGCAAAATATGGTTTCTCATTAGCATTATTAAGATTATTTTACTTTTTACTATAAATTCCCATTAGGTTTTGAAGAAGTCTTAGGGCATGTGAATACCCTTTAGGCAATGTGTTTTAATTTTCTTTTTGATAATTTTAAATTTGCTAATCAATTCTAAAACTTGATCCATTTTACATCTCTCTACATAATTTTATCTTCCATAATATTTTCTACTTATATATCTTAACAACTAAATTCATAAATCATTTTAAATTACACTTTTTATACTGTTCTTGCTCTTTTTGGTTTCTTTTTATCTTTATACCTTATAAAATATATTTTAATTTAATAATGCCTAGTAAAAATAAGAAAACAAGCGATAATAAAATCACTTGTTCTTATATATATTATTCTGCTGAATATGGTAATAATGCAATTGTTCTTGCTCTTTTTATAGCTTCTGTAACTTTTCTTTGATGTTTAGCACAAGCTCCAGTTGCCCTTCTTGGTAAGATTTTACCTTTATCGCTTACAAATTTCTTTAAGCTTTCTAAATCTTTATAATCTATTACTTCTTCTTTATTAGCACAGTATATACAGATTTTTTTTCTAGGCCTTCTAAAAGGTTTATCCTTGCCTGCTCCGCGCTTATTATTTCTATTATCTGCCATCTTATTATACTCCTTTCATTTAATTAAAAAGGTAATTCTTCTGTATCATCCACTGTAACAAAATCTGACGCATTATTTGTTGAAGGCATTTCAAAGCCCCCACTATCCATATTATCTCTTTTGCTATCTGCAAAATATGTGTCTTCAATAATAAAGTCTGTTGCATATCTTTTTTGGCCATTTTGATCTTCCCAAGTTCTATTTTGGATTCTTCCTTCTACTAAAACTTGTTGACCTTTTTTAAAATATTTTGAACAAAACTCCGCCGTCTTTCCAAATGCTGTTAAATTAAAGAAATCTGTTTGTCTTTCTCCATTTTGAGAAACAAATTTTCTATTAACTGCTAATGAAAATGATGTTACTTGTGAATTTGTATTAGCCGTATACCTTACTTCTGGATCTTTTGTTAATCTCCCTAAAAATTGAAATTTATTCATATATATGACCTCCTTTGGTCAATTTATATTTTAAATATAACTTGACTACTTATTTTCTTCTTTTTTTATTACCATGTGTTTTAACACATTTGTTTCGATTCTAAGAATTCTTTCAAACTCGCTAATAAATTCAGGCTTAGTATTAAAAGTATATAAGAAGTAATAGCCTTCTTGTTCTTTCTTTATTTCATATGCTAGTTTTTTTGATCCCCAATCATCAACGCTTATTATTTCTCCATTTGAAGAAATTAATTCAGATACTTTGTTTTTAACTTGTTCTAATTGTTCTTCTGAAACCTTTTTAGTAATTATAATTACTGCTTCATATGCGTTCATTTTTTCTTCACCTCCCCGTGGACTTATGACCCTCATTTAAAATGAGAGTAAGGAAATTAACTATTATGTAGTATAACATGTTTTAAAATATTTTTCAATGTTTCATTGTTTTTTTCTTCTATTTGCATATAATTTTATTACTTGCAAATAATATGACAGATAATAGTTTACTTGACAGTGTAACCTTTTAATCATATAATACATATAATTAAACTAGAATAACCATTATTCTTGAAAGGAGTAGATTATTCTTGAAAATAGAGAAAATTGCTGAAAATAAGGTTAGAATCACCTTAACTATAGATGAACTATCACAAAGACAAATAACTCTAAAAGATATTGAACAAGATTCTGTAATGGCACAAGATTTATTTCTTGATCTTTTAGAAGAATCCGACTTAAATGATGAGTTTATTGCAGAAGATTCTCAATTGTTTGTCGAAGCTTCTTCTGATAACGAAAACCTATTTGTCGTTACTATAACTAAAATTGATTATATGCCAGAGATATCAAAGTATACTGTCAAAAATAAAAGTCAGAGTAAAAAAACTTTGAATAAACCTAAACACAATTCCCCTGACTATACAGTTGCAAGTAGCATATATAAATTTTCATCTCTGGATTTAATACTTGACTTATCCAGTAAAATTAAAGAAGAAAATATTTTCATGGGGACTAATTCCTTATATAAACATAAAGAAAACTACTTCTTAGTGTTTGGAAATGCTTCAATTAAAAACAAGAAATTCATTAAAACTTTTGCTATTCTTTCTGAATATGCTTCAGAATATTATGCAAGTGATTTATATAAAACATTAATAAATGAAAAATGTCAATTAATAATTAAAAGTAGAGCACTACAGCAATTAGCAAAGATTTCTTAATTTATTGAGATTTTGACACTACTACTTTTTTAATATTTATAGGTATTAATTTTGTTTTCATTTTAAAGCTTCCATTAAAAGTTGGAAGCTTTTGTTCGTGCTCATATCTTATTTCAAGTTCAATCAATTCTCCATATTCTTGTTTTTCCATCGGAACATTTATGTTCATTTTTTCCTTTTCTATCCCTCGCTCTTCAAGATCTTTTTCTAGTTTTAGTTTTTCTTCACTTGTTAAATAACCATACTTTTGTACTACATATATATACTTTTGAGCTGTTAATTGTATTTTTTGATACCAAATAAATGGAATAATCATATTTATCATTAAAACACCGAAGATTATAATTACTATTATTGATGTTACAAGTACAAGCGGTACTACTATAACTGAATTTCCTTTTCTATTATTAATTTACTTCACCTCTCATTGCATAATTTATTGTAAATTTAAAGTGTTAATCTTTATATCATCATGAAAATATGTTTCCATTCTTTCTCCTAAAAAACTAAAAATAGGTTTAATGTATATTATTCCTTCTACATGTATAACTTCTTTGTTGTATTTACCTTTTGTATGTTCATATATATAATCATCATCTTGTAAAAGTTTAAAATCAATAATTTCTATTTCTTTTATATTAGATGTTTTAGAATTATAGTTTTCTTGTAAAACTCTTATTAGTTTTAATTTTGTTTCTTCTTCGTTAATATAATAATTATGGTATGCTAGTTCTTCTATGCTCTCATTTGTAATGCTACTTTGAACATAATAGAATAAGCTTTCCTTTATGTCTAAAACTCCTGTTAGCAATTGAATATGTAGAAATACAAAACAACTAATTAATATTATTAAAAATATAAATGCTATAGGAAAAATCATTATTAAGATATTTCCTTTATTGTTTTTCACATTCATTCTTCTAGCCATTCTTTTAACTTTAATTTATTAGCCTTATCGTTATTAACTCCAAAGTATTTATAATTTATATTGCTTATATAATCATCAATTGTATCAATATACATTTCTATTGCTTCTTGCCTTTCATAATTAATTGTTAATTTGTGTGGTCCCCTCAATCTTTGCCCTAATTTTTCATCAGCCTTGTTAAAATAATTGCCTGATGTGTCTCTTAAGCTCTTCCATCCATATATGGAAGTATTGGTTTTTATAGGGATTTTAAAGACCATTATAGCATTTGATTTATCTTGTGATTCAAATCCTTGCATCTCCGTAATATATGTATTGGAAAAATTTATTTTTATATCTTCCATGCTATGATACGCATCTTTGTATATTTTAACAGCCAAATATTTACCTGCTTCAGTCATTCCTAAACTTCCTGCCATATTTGTCGCTTCTGTTTTAACTATTGGCATTACTACTAACTCATCATTTACCTTTTCTACTATCCTTATATCTTCAACTTGAAACTTATCTTCTTCTTTCTTTTCTTCAACCATAACGTTTATAACTAATTCTTTTTTGTCTCGCATTAGTCCGTCTACTGCAAATTCAGTGTGTGCGTAGCAATCATTAGTTATGTTTATTTTATTCATTTGATTTTCTTTTAAATTACTTCGTTCTATCACTAATAAATAACTACTTTCTGATATAGATGCTTTATTTCTTTTGACTTCGCTTTTGTTATTGCCATTTACACTTAACCTTGTCTTTATTTCCTTTATATGTGCTTCTTTTGCATAATTTGTCATGTTTTCTATTTTTGCAGAATGCTTTATTAGAATATCTATTTTATCTTGATCTGCTTTAATAACATAATCTTGTTTTTCTACCTCAATATCTGCTTTTATATTTGCCCCTGCCGCCATTGGTTTGGTTAAAAACACAGCATATCTTATGGATGTTCCAACTTTTCTTCTAATATGTATAACTCCATTGGTCTTCCATGTAGAACATGTATCAAGCCTGGCTTTATTTAATCCTATCATATTAGCTGTAATATTATATTCCTTTATTTTGTCTGGATTATCTGAATTATCTTTACTAGAAATATCATTAAACAATAATTTGGTTGTCTTCATAAATTCTAATTGCTCGATATATCTATAGTTGCTTCTGTTTCTCCACGATTCTTCTGCACCAGGATTATCATAATAATTCCAGTATTCTGGTGTCTCTGTAGGTAATGTATCCACCGGGAAATAATAATTATTAATTATGCTTCCGCTATAACTTCTCCCAAGTAAGTTGTATTCTCCTCTTGTTCCATTTCCTACATATCTACCCGAGTATCTGGCCCATAGTCCATATTTTGAATCTTTCCACCTTTGCCCAAAACCACCTTCTAATGATTCTGGCACATCATAAGACATAATATTATATGCATAATATATATCTTCGTTAATTTCTTGTCCATATACGTTATATCTTGGAATTCCTATAGTATTGATTACAAATTCAAAATTTTCAGATATAGCATATGTATTATTAACAATTAAAAACATAAAGATTGATATTATGGTTGTTTTGTATACTAATCTTTTCATGTTAATCTCCTTTTATATATTAAATGCCTTTTACTTTTACAACATATTCATTTTTATCAGTTTTCCCTTGTAATAATATCCCTTTAAATTTTATATTTGATATTGTTTTTTTATTCTTACTTTCTTCTTTTGAGTCTAAGTATCCTTTAAGTATAAAGTTAAATATTTCGTCTTTACTTTCTATATCAAATATTCTTTTAATTAAAACTTCCAGTTCTTTTATATATTGTTGCTGGTATATTTGAAATTTTTCTTTTTTCTGTTCTTTCCATAATTTATTTATTATGATTGTATATGTGTTTAGATCTTTTTTTATTATTTTAATATCATAAAAGTTATTTTCTAATTCTTTTTTCGAATATCCAATAAGTACAGCATTCTCAAAGTTGTTTTGTAATATTTCCCTATTTGTAATAGTGTTAGTGGCATAAGTGTTAATTTCTTGTAAACTTATATTTTTTACATTAACCTCATTATTTTTATTTGTTAGCAAAATTAATATTAATGTGATTATAGTTGTAAAACTTATTGTTATTAACATTATTAACATTTTATTCTTTTTCATTACTTAAAAACTTCATATACGCATGTTCTATACGTTCTGCTATCCTTTCTATATCATTTTTGCTATAAATAACATCTGTTACATAATGTATACTTTCTTCAATAAACGCTGCAGTTAGATTCTCTGTTATTAATATTGATTTTTTAGGCATTTTTAAATTAAATAACAACTCTTTAAACTCTGATATACTGTTGCTAAAGAAAACATATAAATCATAGCTTTTTCTATATGATTTGGTCTCACCATTTTTAATCTCTCCAATAAATAAATCAGATGATATCTTTCTGTTTTCTTTATTAAAATGTTTTAATATGTTTTTTGCAAGCTCATCATATTTTTTATTCTGATTATTATATATGAAACAAGTATTTATTTTATCTCCCCCTTTTTCATTTTACTAAACTTAAAGTAAATTTTCCTTCTTCTTTGATATTTGAAAGTAGCATAGCTGCTTCTTTTTCCACTCTAATAATTATAGCTTTATATATTCCTGTTCCAGTTATTTCTTTTCCTGTATTATCATAAATCCCTTCTACTTTAATCTTTTCAAATATTCGTGATGTCATGTTTTTACCCAGATTATCTTTACTGAAGATTTTTTCTTTAGTTTTTAGAATTTCGTCTGCTTCAAATCCCTTTGCTGTATAATAAATGTTAATATAGTCTCCTTGCTTTAATTGATAAGCAATAGCATCACTAATATTACACACTTCTATACTCACATATTCCCATTCATCTTGTTCTTTTTCCAAGCTTATATCCTTATTGCTTACATGATCTTTTAGTAAAATTTGTCCTGCCGATAAATCCTTTGTGGCAATAGCTTTTCTTAAGTCTTCTGTTAAAATATCTTCACTAGATAAAACCTTTTTATTATTCTGTATTTTTATACGATTATAGTCCTCTTTTTTTATAGTTTCTCCTGCATATACGTCTTTACTCAAAATGTAAACTCCTACTTCGTTTTTAGACAAGTAATGTTTAAAAAAATATTCAAGAACTATCGATAGAACTATTGTAATTATTAACGCTATAATAATTTT
>JAQUBQ010000005.1 GCA_028686615.1 Clostridia bacterium
AGAAGTAAACTAAGAAAAACATATATTAATGGTGTTTAAAAAGGCAACACATCTTTTAATATTATTCAGTCTATTGCATTGTTTTTCGTTTTGTTATATTATAAATATATATAATTAAAGGAGTAAAGTAATGAAAGAACTAATAGCAAGTATAGAAGAATATATAAGAAAACCATATACTGACTATGCAATAATGATAAATGGAGAATGGGGAAGTGGAAAAACTCATTTTTGGAATAACAAGTTAAGGCAAAGAATAGAAATAATTCAAAATAAAGCAGGCAAGTCTTATAAAACTATATATATTTCACTATATGGAATTAATAGTATAGAGGAAATTAGTAAAAAGATTTTTTTAGAAACAAACCCTGTTATTAGTAAAACACTTAAAAAATTTGCTGAAAATGTAGAAGGAAATGTTATACCAGAATATGTAAAAACAGGAGTAGATATAGCAAATTTATATGGAACTATGCAAATGGATGGTGGAAAAATAGACTTTGCTAAAATGTTTGCAACTGATGATAAGGTACTTTGCTTTGACGATTTGGAAAGAGCTAACATTGATATTATAGATATTCTTGGATATATCAACAATTTTGTTGAACACGATGGAATAAAAACTATACTTATATGTAATGAAAAAGAACTTGCTACAAAATTTAAAAACAGCAATATAGAAATGAAAACTTTAATAGCAACAATTATGTTAGAAAAAGAATCAAAAGATAATAAAACAAAAATAGTTGATACTATAGAAGAACCAGTCGCAAACAAGTTAGAAGAAAAAGTTGAAAGTATTTTTGATAGAGCAAATGCTTATGAAAGAATAAAAGAAAAACTAGTTGGAGAATGTTTTGAATATGTCCCGGAATATTCATATATACTAAGTGGAATGATAATGCGTTATGATTATAACTTAGAATATGAAAGATTTTTAAAAACAGAAATGGGTACAATAATAAACGTATTTAATAAAACAAAAACTAAAAACCTTAGGGTTTTAAAGCACGCTTTAAATGATTTAGAAAGAATATATACTAATGTTACAACAGAATATCCTGAAGTTTCGAATGAACTTCTTAGAACAATATTAATATTTACAATAGCCATTGCATTTGAGATT
This sequence comes from Clostridia bacterium, assembly GCA_028686615.1. GTDB lineage: Bacteria > Bacillota > Clostridia > TANB77 > CAG-465 > CALXJE01. Next base: position 1,127 of record JAQUBQ010000005.1, read on the forward strand.
AAAGTTGGTAATGTTATAAAAGCCAAATTTAATAGTGTAAGTTCTAACGATGAATATAAGTCAATATTATTTACATCTAATATAATAAATGGTTCTAGTCAGTATTATTTAAGAGAATTTGATACAAGGTATTTTTTAAATTCAAAAGAAAACTATAGGTTCTTCAAGTTTATAGAAGTATACATTCGAACTAGAATGTTTGATGAAAAGCTCTTTAAGGAAGACATGGAAAAAGCAATGCAAAAAGAAGAAAAAAAAGGAGATCCAATATATCAAAAAATATTAGACGGTAGTTACTGGAAAATGTCGGACATAGATTTTGAAATTACTGCAATTAGAGTATTAGAAGATATAAAAGAAGGCAATATACCAAGTTACGAATATACTAAGCTTTTTGCAATTTATAAAGAATTATATGATCTAAAGCTTATAGACGCAATGACACCAGAAGACTTATCTATGAGGTTCTTACTTGGCTTTAAAATTACACTTACTAAAGAAAAGGAAGAAGTAATGCATTACGAAGAAAAGTATGATGGTCTAGATAGTACTGATGATATAATAAGGACATTTGCAGAAGAATGTAGAGCAATAAGACTGCAGTATACAGAAGACCTAGAAAAGGAAGCTGTCCATGAATTATTTAGAACACTAGTTGATGATATAGATACTTTTTATAAAAGCATAGTAGGAAACTTTAAAAATGTTGCTATATTTGAAAAATATGAAATGGATCTTTTATATGATAAACTATCTCAAATTTCAAATTACGATTTGCACAATTTTCTTAGTATAATTGAAACTAGATATATAGAAAATAAAACTTTATTAAAGTTTGATAAAAGGAATCTTAAAAAACTTTCTAAAGTAATTGAAACTAAAGCAAAGGATTTACCAGTAACAATTAAAACAGCACTATTAAATAAATTAAAAGAAAACATAGATTTATTGTGTGGGGTAGACAAAAGCAAGGTTACTGTCACAAACGATAAAACACCTGTGACAAAAATTAAAAAGAAGACTACGAGTACTAGTAAAAAATTAAAAGAAAAAGAGACAGACAAAAAAGTGAAATAAAAAATAAAATCACTTAATAGAAAGAGATTATAACAAAGCAAAGAATATAATGTTCTTTGCTTTTATTAGTATAAAAAGTTAAAAAAAACCAATAATACAAATATAAAAGTATTTATTTGGAGGTTAGTAATGAAAGCTACAGGAATAATTAGAAGAATAGACAACTTAGGTAGAATAGTTCTTCCTAAAGAAACCAGAAAAAGTTTAAAAATTAAAGAAGGAGATATGCTAGAAATATATGTACAAGATTCAGGTGCAATAATCTTAGAAAAGTATGAACCTATAGATAACTTAAGTAAATTAGCAGATGATTATACTGAAGTACTATCTACTGTTACAGGATTAACAGTATGTATTACTAACTACAACTATGTTGTATCAATATCAGGTGCAAGTAAAAAGGATTATCATAAAAAGGAACTAAGTCAAGAAGTACTAACAATATTAGACAATAGAAGTATATGGAGCACTAAAAATAAACATCCAATTAATCTTGTAAAAGATGATGATAAGAGCAAATATAAAGTACAAATAATTGTTCCAATTATTGATAATGGGGATATAGTAGGAGGAGTTATGGCATTTTCAACAGAACCACAAAGATTATTAACAGAATTAGAAATAAGGCTAATACAAACGGTTGCAATATTACTTAATAAACAAGTATAGTAGAAATGCATTAATACAAAACAATATATAAAAAGGGTAATCAGAAATGATTGCTTTTTTCTTTTTTAATGATGTTTTTTCAATAATTGACAAAACAATACAAAGTATCAGAGAAAGTTGACAATTTTTGTAATATATTTTATTATATATAACATAGGGGGAATAGTATGAAAAAACAAGGTATATCATTAATTGTACTAGTAATTACAATTGTAATAATGATAATAATCGCTGGAGTTGTGATATTATCACTAAATAGCAGTGGTATAATAGGTAAGGCTAAGTTTGCTAGTCAGGAAAAAAAAGAAGCTGTTTATAAAGAGGAGTTGACACTATGGATTGCTGAACAAATGTTAAAAAAAGATGCACTTTTTAACAAGGATAATATTAATGCCACTGATGAAATAGGACAATATGAAAATCTAAAAGTACAAGATATAATTAAAAGTATGTCAGAAAAAGAGGCAAAAGACTATAAGATAGTTAAAGGCAATTTAATATATGCAGGAGATGTTACAAAAAAAAATAAAAAACAAGTACATTCAGAGATACAAATAACAAAATTGATAAATGAAGAAGGTTATATACCAATATCAACAGCAGAAGAATTAAATAATTTGAGATATCCAGAAGAAAAAGTATATGGAAAAGGAACAAATTGGCAAGGGACATATACAGGTGGTGTTGATAAGAAATATATACAAGTGAATAATATTGATTTATCAATATATTCTTCAGGTAAAGGGTGGGAACCAATACTATATAAAAACATTGAAACAAATGAAACATATAATTTTGCAGGAATATATGATGGGAATAATTACAAAATTTCTAACTTGCATATAAATAATGAAGAAAGAAAATCAGAACAAGTAGGATTATTTGGTAGAGTAGGAAGTCAAGAAAAAACAGTTGAAATAAAAAATACCATATTAGATAATGTTAACATTATAAATACAAAAGATTCCTCCTTTACTGGAGTACTAGTAGGAATGATTTATGGAAATAATACTAATATAACTAATGTTAGTGCCTCTGGAAAAATAACGAATAATGAGGCTAGTACTGTGGGAGGATTAATAGGAGCGATATATTCATTGCAATATGATAGCCAGGCAAATATAAATGTATTAGAATGTGCTACAAGTATTACCATAACTGGAAATGGCACTACTGTTGGAGGACTTATAGGAAGATGTGCACCAAGCGATAATTATACAACAAAAATAATTAATTGTTATACAACTGCAGATGTAACAGGTGGAATACAAGTTGCAGGACTTATAGCACATTTTGACGGTAAGAATACAATATTAAAAGATTGTTATAATACTGGAATGATTTCTGGAATTAAAGGAGTAGGAGGACTTATAAGTTCAGCTTATGAAGGAATAATAGAAAACAGTTATTCAACGAGTGAAGTTATAGGAGAAGAATATGTAGGAGGCTTTGTAGAAAGTGCATATTCCGATAAATATTTAAAAAATTGTTTTTCAATTGGTAACGTGAAAGCAACGTCTCATACTGCTGGTGGATTTGCTGCAGTGGTTTATGATGGTTATTTAGAAAACTGTTATACTATAGGAGATGTGAATGGAAGCTCAGGTGTAGGAGGTTTTGCATCGACTCTTTATAACGACATGACAAAAAACTGTTATACTATAGGAGATGTGAATGGAAGCTCAGGTGTAGGAGGTTTTGCAAGTTATATGTATGGTGAAACTATTGAAAGCTGTTATACTAAAGGAAACATTAAAAGCGAATCAGGAGCAGGAGGTTTTGTAAATACATCTTATACAAATAATATAAAAAATAGCTATTCAATAGGTAATATAACAGGAAAAGGAGAATATGTAGGAGGTTTTGCTGGAGGAATGTGGGTAAACACATTAGAAAAATGTTATTCAATAGGCAATATAATTGGTGAAAAGCACACAGGTGGATTCTCAGGAATTCTATATGCAGAAAATATAAAGAATTGTTATTCTAAAGGAAATGTAATTGGCTCAAATGAAAATGTAGGAGGCTTTGCTGGAGGGACCTGGAGTTCATCAATAGAAAATGTTTATTCTATAGGAGATGTATCGGGTTATAATACTGTAGGAGGACTTATAGGATACGGATATCCTAATTTAATAATAAACAGTTATTCAACAGGTAATGTAGAAGGAAATAATGATATTGGAGGATTTATGGGCGGGGGAGGCTCAAAAATCATTAATTGTTATGCAACAGGTAATGTGACAGGAAAAGAAAATGTAGGAGGATTCTTGGGATATCCTAGAGGAGGAGAAGGAATAAAAGGAACGTATTACATCGGAGAAGTATCAGGAACAAACAATGTAGGAGGCTTTATAGGAAGTGGAGTGCGGATTCACAGTAGAAAAATCGTATTCTAAAGGAAGTGTAATAGGTAACAATAATGTAGGAGGATTTATGGGAGAAGGATTACGGAACAGTATTATTAGAGTCATATTCTACATCTAATGTGACTGGTAAAGACAACGTAGGAGGAATTTTAGGAAAAGCTAATGGAGGAAATGATTTTAAAAACTGTTATGCTAAAAACAAGGTTGTAGCTACAGCAGGAGCAGCAGGAGGATTCATAGGATTTTATACTAATTATGGGGAAGACGTATCTGAGGAGATAGAGAATTGCTATGCTGTTAATTCAACATTAACAGGGACGACTGTAGGAGGATTTATAGGCACATCAGATAAAACAGAGGGGGAAAAAGCTAAAAGTTCATATTGGGATAAAACAATATCAGGAGTGGCAACAAGCTTTAATTTATCAAATTTAACAGCCATAGTAGGCAAAACAACATCAGAAATGAAAAAACAATCTACTTACTCAGGATGGGATTTTAATTCAGTATGGAGCATTTCTCCTAGTAAAAATGGTGGGTATCCATATTTAAGAAGCGTAAAAATAGATTAATAAATAAGTAAAAGAAAATCGTATAACCATACGATTTTCTTTTATATTAACAATACTATATATTTATTTCAAATTAAATTTGACTGCTTTTTCAGCATATTTTTTTAACTTCTCGTAAGCTAAATGATTTATAGAATTTTTCTCATAACACGCTTTTTCTACATTATATTTACCTGATTTGATATTAGTTAATATTTCAATACCTTCATCTATCGTTTTTACAGGATAGATATGGAAACTTCCTTCTTTAACAGCATTTATTACATCTTCATTTAAGGCTAGATTTTCAATGTTTTGATATGGGATGATAACACCTTGCTCACCAGTAATTCCTTGATGTCTACATATTTCAAAAAAACCTTCTATCTTTTCTGTAACTCCTCCAATTGGTTGTATTTCACCTTTTTGGTTAACCGAACCAGTCACAGCTATACCTTGATTGATAGGAACTTCTGCAAGAGAAGAAAGTATTGCGTATAATTCAGTAGAGGAAGCACTGTCGCCATCCACGCCATTATATAACTGTTCAAAGCATATACTAGCAGTTAGTGTTAAAGGTATGTCTTGTGCAAATTTCTCTCCGATGTAACCTGAAAGTATATATACACCCTTTGAATGGGTAGTACCACTCATAGAAACTTCACGTTCAATATTTATAATTCCAGAATTTCCTAGGTAAGTATTTGCAGTGATAAGTACTGGTTTACCAAAGATAGCATCTCCAGTATTTATAATTGTAAGTCCATTTATTCTTCCGATTTCATAACCATCTGTCTTAATCATAACTGCCCCAGTCTTTATAAGTTCTTTTAAGCTATCATCATATTTAGAATATCTTACAAGTTTATCTTTAGTTGCTAATCTTACATGAGTATCGTCTACAAGTTTTTTACCTTGTTTTTCAGCTGTATAAGAAGATTCAATTATCATATCAGTTAAATCAACTTGCATAGCAGTAAGTTTTCTTTTATCTCCTGAGCATCTGGAACTATACTCAACAATTTCTTTAACGGCTTCTCTTTTAAAAGGCAATAAACCATTCTTCATAACAACATAAGCAATGTATTCTGCAGTTCTTTGTATGTTACTAGAGGTTCTGGGAATAGCATCATCAAAATCTGCTTTAACTTTAAAAAGTTTTTTAAAGTCTGAATCGATATTAGAAAGTTGCATATAGATTGATTCACTACCTATAAGAATTACTTTTACATCAAGAGGAATAATTTCAGGTTTTAGACTTATCATTGTATTTGCCATAGTAATATCTCTTGAACTATCAATTGTAATTTCTTCATTTCTTAAAACCCTTTTAAAAGCTTCCCATAAAGTCATGTTAGATATAAGGTCACGAGCATTTACTATAAGGTAACCACCATTTGCTTTATGAAAAAGTCCAGCCTTTAACATAGTATGGTTTGTTTTAATTGAACCCATTTGGTTTTCATATTCTAATTTTCCAAACAAATCAAAATAATTTGGATTACTACATACTACTACAGGAGCTTGATTAACATTTTCGTTGTTTACTAAAAGATTAATACGGTACTTTTCCCAAGGTCTCTGTTCTAATCTAATATTAGTTGAAAATGGAATGTTGTTAGGTCCAGCTATTTTTGGTTTAAAATGTTCAATGTTTTTAACAATATCTGATTGAACATTAAATAAAAATGTCTGTATTCTTAAATCACTTTGATATTTTAATTTTAGATTGTTTATGTTTTTTGAAACTACATATGTAGTATAATTAGCCTGCCATTCATTTACTTTAATTGTACATTCTTTATCTAACACTTCTATTTTCTTCATAACTTCCATAGTTTCTGCTTGTATTTTAGGAGACTTTTCCTCAAAAGTTTTTTTAATACTAGGATCGAGTGCATTAAATTCTTGTTCATTTAAGACATTCCCCTTATATATTGGTGAAAAGTAGATACCGGTTTCAGTAGTTTTTACTTTAAAACCTTCAGAAGATGTATAAGTATCAAACTTTTTCATTATTTCTGTTTTTTTGGCTTCGTATTGAGTTGTAATAACCTTTTGTTCTTTTTCAATATCATTAGAACTAAAAGAACGCATTAATTCATCACGAATAACAGAAATGAATTTATTCATGTCTTCCTTTAAAATTCTGCCGTTTCCAGGTTCTAAAGATAGTGCAAGAGGTTCATTATTATTATCAAAGTTGTGTATATAACAAAGATCATTGGGAGCCTTTTGTTTTTTAGCAAGTTTATTTACAACAGATAAAACATAAGGCATTTTACCCATACCAACATTACCACATACATATAAATTAAAACCTCTTTGATTTATTTGCATAGCAGTTTTCACAGCTTCCAAAGCTCTTTCTTGTCCAATTATTCCATTGTACTTGTCCAATTCATTTGTTGTTTTAAATTTAAAAGTTGAAATTGGACATTCGTTATTTAGATCAGTAAATTTTAATTCTTTAAATTTTTTCATATGTTACCCCTAATTCTTAATATTATTAATTTATGTATATAACAAAATGGAGAAAAATTCAACAATATAGTATTATAAATGATAAATGTAATATATTTGTAACAAACAGATTACATAAAAACACACAAAAAGCTGGACGTATTTCCAGAGTTATGTTATAATAATAAATAGTTTTAATGAGAATATTAATAATAATTTATTTGATAGTATAGATATCTAAAATATGAATGGAGGAACTAGAGTGATTAATACTAAGACAATGCCAGTTATATTGATTGATAGTGAAGAATATAAAGTGAAAGGAGTGGAAGAAAGTATGAGTAAAGAACTTCGGGAAGTAAATGAAAAGGTCCATTTCCAAGTTGATATTGATGAATATGAACCAACAGAAGAAGATTTAACACAGATGATGATGGACCAAATAAAAGAGCTTGAAAAGGAAGATATTGATGACGAAATTAGTGACGAAGATTCAGAAAATACTGACGAAGAAACAAAAACGTGGAATGAAAAAACTCATGCTTATTATACAAAAGCAGATGCAGCAAGAGATTCAATTAAATCTTATTTAAAAGAAATGGGTAATTATCCTCTTCTTTCGCCAATTGAAGAACAGGAGTACTTTATACAAATGGAGAAAGGAAGCGAAATTGCAAAGAAAAAAATTACTGAATCTAACCTTAGACTTGTAGTTAGTATTGCTAAAAGATACACAAATAGAGGAATGCATTTTCTTGATCTTATTCAAGAAGGAAATCTTGGACTCATGAAGGCAGTAGATAAATTTGATTATAAAAAGGGATTTAGGTTTTCAACTTATGCTACATGGTGGATAAGGCAAGCTATAACAAGAGGAATAGCAGATCAAGCAAGAACAATTAGAATTCCAGTGCATATGGTGAGTACAATAAATAAACTAGTTACAACATCTAGAAATCTTACTCAGGAACTTGGAAGAGAGCCTGAACTTTATGAAGTAGCAGAAGAACTGGGGATTACACTTGAGCAGGCAAGACATATTAAAAAATGTGCCCAAGAAACAATTTCTTTAGAAAGTCCTGTAGGAGAAGAAGACGAATCAACATTAGGTGAGTTTATAGAATCTGATGAACTTCTTGTAGAAGATGTTGTAGGTAACCTTTTACTAAGAGATGCCATTGAAAAAATACTTGAAACACTTTCTGCTAGAGAGCAAAAAGTATTAAAATTAAGATTTGGACTTGAAGATTCAAAAACACGCACTCTTGAGGAAATAGGAGCTGAACTTAATGTAACACGTGAGCGTATACGGCAAATTGAGGCAAAGGCTATAAGAAAAATGAGAAATCCAAGCAGGAGAAAATCGCTAGAAGACTTTATTTAAATAATAAGTGGGGAAAAAATCCCCACTTATTATTTCTATATATACATATTGAAATAATATAACAAGTATGATATTATCCTTACAAGAGGTGATTTAATGGGTTCATTAGTTATGCATTTATGTATAGGAAAAAAAATAGCAAGCAAAATAAAACAAGCTCAAAAGAAAGAATTTTTAATAGGTAATTTAGCCCCAGACTTAAGTAAGATAACAAATTTATCAAAAAACATTTCTCATTATTTAAAAAAGGAAACAAGAAATGGTGTTGAAATGGAAGTGCCGGATTTAGAAAGATTTGTAAGTGAATATAAAGATAGACTAGGGGAACCATTTATACAAGGTTATTTATGCCATTTAATATCGGATGATCTATGGTTTAGAGAATATATACCAAATCATGTTGTCTCTATTACAGAAGATAAAAAACATATATTATTAAGGGACATAGATGATTATATACCATATGAAGAGTTCAGAAGAAGAATGTACAAAGATTATGCCAAAACAAATGAATATTTATATGAATTATATAAAATTAATTTAAAACAATTTGATGACATGAAAATTAAAAACCCTAAAATGAAAGAATTTGAATATGAAGAAATACATCAACTAATTGAACAAATTTCATTTTATTTAGAGTTTGAAAATAATAGAAAAACAGAGATATTATTGGATGATTTAGAAAAAACAATAGAAGAACTGGATATGCTTTCTAGAGAAGAATGTGTAACTTATATAGAAGAAGCAACAGAACAAGTAAAACGTAAAATTAAAGAATTAGAAATATAATATGCAAAAGTAATGCTAGATAAACTAGCATTACTTTTTATATATTAATATATTCATATATTAAAGCATCTTCCACGGGATTGGTATAGTACTTTTTCCTTGTAGATATTTTTTTAAATCCATTTTTCTCATATAGTAAAATAGCAGCTGTGTTTGTAATCCTAACTTCTAAAAAGAACTTATTAATATTTTTACTTGAACCAAACTTATATAATTCATTAATTAAACGAGATGCAATTCCCTGCTTTTTATAAGCTTCTCGAGTTACAATGTTTATTATATCTATATGATCTACCAAAACAGCAAAACATATGAAAGCAACTGGAATGTTATCTGAATATGCAATTAGTATTATTCTGTTTTCATCGTTCAAAACATTTACTAATTGTTTTTCTGTAAAAATAGGAAGCCTCTCTTGTATAATTATAATATCATGTATATTATTAATATTAGCAAAACTAATTTTTAAATTATTGTTCATTGTTTTTCAGCCTTTCTGCAGAAGAGGGACGAACGTATAAAGCGTCAAGATCTAAATAATTATACATGTAATTATTTAAATTATCTAGGGACTTGTAATTTTCATACATTTCAATTAATGTATTACTTGATAAGCTGTTATTTCTGATGACAAGACTTGATAACGTTAAAACATCATTTATTTGTTCTTTTAAATCTTCAACAAGTTCTCCTGTTATTAATAATTTGGAATTTTCATTGTATTTCTGCTTAATAACATCATTTACAAAAATCAAGATATCTTCGATTGGCATATTATTTAGAGGAACAACATTCTTAATTACAGGAATAATGTTATTGTTATGTTTTATATATTCTACTTCAAATAGACCATAATAAGCACGATTATTCCTTGAATCGATAAGTGCTAAAATTAAGTCTGGTTTATCACTAAAATCTTTATATGCTAAAAGCTCTAAAGAAGAAACACCAAAAACTGGAAGCTTTAAAATGTTTGCAAAGGCCTTTATTGTCGCTATTCCAATTCTAATACCGGTAAAAGAGCCAGGGCCAAGCACGCAAGCCAAAACATTCAAATTAGAGACATTTAAACCAACTTCTTTTAATACCTTGTCGATTAATGGTAGTAGTTTTTCTGAATGAGTAATTTCATTATTAATAGTTTCATCTAATATAAAACCGTTATTCTTAATTGTAACATTGGCTACTTTTGTTGACGTATCAACAGCTAATATTTTATTCATTAAACAAATCTCCTTCTTTATATATTGTAATTTTTCTTATATTTTCATCTTGAGCATCAAGAGGATTCTCAATATTTATATAAATAGTTTCAGATGGCAAGATGTCTTTAATGATATTGCCCCATTCAATAATACATATTCCTTTTCCAAAGTAATCAGTTCCTATGGAATCAATAAAATCATCACTATTATTCAAACGATAAACATCGAAGTGGAAGATGTTATTAACGAAGTTATGATCTTTAACATTATATTCATTTACTATTGTAAAAGTAGGACTAGATACAAGGTTTTCTACACCAAAATATTTGGCAACTCCAAGAGTAAACCTTGTTTTACCAACACCTAAATTACCATTTAAAACAACAATGGAATTATTATTTAAATCCTTTGCAATTTTTTTTGCAAGTTGTTCTGTTTCATATTCGTTTTTTGTAGTGTATTGTTTCAATTAAATCACCATAATAATTATACAATCAAAAGAAAGGTCTGTAAAGCAGAAAATAAGATAAATGTCCTTGAAAAAGGTTTTATTTTGGAATATAATCAAAAAGGATTGAATTGTATAGAGATAGGTGATGTAAAATTGGCAATTAAAAAGCAAACATTTATGAAAGGTGTTGCAATAATTATGGTATCACAAATACTTGTTAAGGTATTTGGATTTATTTATAGAATAGTACTTACGAATATAGAAGGTTTTAGTGATATAGGGAATAGTTATTATGGGGCAGGCTATAAAGTTTATGCTTTTATATTAGCTATTGCAACAATGGGAATACCTAATACTATATCTAAACTGGTATCTGAAAAACTTGCAGTAGGTGATAATAAGGGAGCTCACAAGATATTTAAGACAGCAATAGCGGTGTTTGCAACCGTAGGACTATGTTTTTCATTAACCCTATTCTTATCTGCAGAATATATTGCAAATAATTTATTATCGAATCCAGGAGTGAAATATACACTAATGGTGCTATCACCAGCAGTGTTGTTTGTATCGATCGCCTCAGTATATAGAGGATATTTTGTAGGAATGCAGAATATGGTGGCTCATAGTGTAGCACAAATTATAGAACAAATAGTAAATAGCATATTATCAATAATGTTTGTTATGATACTTGTTTCTAAATCACCTGAAATTATGGCCGCAGGTTCAACGGCAGCTACTGCTGTTTCGACGTTAGTAGCATTACTATACTTACTTTTATATTACCAAAGAAGTAGAGAAGAGATTAAAGAAGGCGTAAATAACAGTGAAAGAAAGTCAAGAGAGGGAAGAAAACAAATTGTTAAAAAGATAATACAATATGTTATACCTATATCATTTGGTAGTATAGTAATAACACTAGCTGGAATGATAGATCTAGTAACAGTTATGGAAGGACTCCAAAAGTATGGATATACTTTAAAAGAAGCAAATGAAAAGTTTGGAATATTACTTGGAAAAGTGGACATATTAACATCAGTACCTCTGGCTTTAAATGTTGCTTTTTCAACATCCTTAGTTCCAGTAATAACTAGTGCTATAACCCAGGGGAAGAAGGCAGAAGCTGTAAGTAAAATTAATTATTCAATGAAGATATCTTCACTAATAGCTTTTCCATGTGCAATTGGACTATCAGTACTTGCAACACCAATTATTCAAATGTTGTTCCCAAATGCTAGTGAAGGAGCATATTTACTTAGAATAGAAGCATTTGTAGTTGTATTCTCAGTTCTTGCACAAACAGCATATGGATCATTACATGGCTTAGGTAAATTATATATACCCGGTTTTTCTCTATTAATAGGAGCCGTGGTAAAATATTTCCTTAATGTAATTTTTGTGCCAATATTTGGAGAAATAGTGGTTCCAATAACAACTATAATATATCAATTAATAGCAGTAATAATATCCATGGTATGTGTTTATTCAACATTAAATACCAAATTTGATAATAAAAACATAATAATAAAACCATTTATTGCATCAACTATAATGGGAATTGTTACAATTTTAAGTTATTTCTTTTTACATTACATAACAAAATCTAATAGCATATCAGTGCTAGTTAGTATTGCTATTGCAACACTTACATATATAATGGTTTTAGCGAATATAAATGCCATGGCTAAAGAGGAGATTATGCAACTTCCTTATGGAAACAAAGTATACAAGATTATTAAAAAAATGAAAAAAGTTTAAAAAAAGTGTTGACAATATTCAACAAATACAGTATAACATAATTGTAATCTTAAAAAAATAGGAGGTAATTAAGATGAATAAAGGAGAATTAATCACTAAAATTGCTGAAGAAAGCAAATTAACAAAAAAAGCTGCAGAAGCTGCACTAGATGCATTCGTTTCTTCTGTACAAGGAGCTCTAAAAGAAGGAGAAAAAGTTCAACTAGTTGGATTTGGAACATTTGAAGTAAGACAAAGAGCAGCAAGAAAAGGAAGAAACCCTTTAACAAGAGCAGAAATTAAAATACCTGCTTCAAAAGCACCTGTATTCAAAGCTGGTAAAGCACTTAAAGAAGCAGTTAACGGAAAAAAATAATACAGAAATAAGCCCAGTACAATTATGGTATTGGGTTTTTTTACGCCCAAAATGAATTAAAAGCTATATTAAAATGTTGCAAAAAACATATACTTGTAATATAATGAAGCGGAGGAAAATGTATGGAAAAGCTTGGAAATTTTAAAAAAGAAATAAAAAATAAAAGAGTGGGTTTAGTTGGTATTGGTGTTAGCAATCTACCAGTTATAGAATACTTATATAAACTAGAAGCAGAGATAATACTATATGACAAAAACACTAAACTACTAGAAGAATATCCTAAACTTAAAACAATGAATATAAAATATTTTTTAGGTGAAGATTACTTAGATAAAATTAAGGACTTAGATTATATCTTTAGATCACCAGGAGTTAAACCGTTTTATGCACAAATAGAAGAGGCTAAAAATCAAGGAACGATAATTACTTCAGAAATAGAAATGTTAATTCACTTAGCTCCTTGCAAAATTATAGGAGTAACAGGAAGTGATGGTAAAACCACAACGACAACAATAATATCAGCTATTTTAAATAAAGCTGGATATAAAGTTTGGACCGGAGGTAACATAGGTGTTCCTTTATTTACTCAAATAGATGATATACAAAAGAATGATATTATAGTTTTAGAGCTGAGCAGTTTTCAACTTATGACACTAAAAGAAAGTCCAGACATTTCAGTTATAACTAATATATCTCCTAACCATTTAGATTATCATAGAAGTTATGAAGAATATATTATAGCAAAATCAAATATATTTAAAAATCAAAAAAAAGAAGGAGTTTTAGTTCTTAACCTTGAAAACGAATTCTCAAAAAGATACAAGAATGAAGCATTAAGTATAGATAAAGAAAAAGATATAAGATTTTTTAGTAGCACTAATAAAACAGATAATGGAGTATATTTCGAGAACAATAAAATTATATCAACTATAAATGGAGTTACAGAAGAAATTATAGATAAAGAAGATATTAAGATAATGGGAATACACAATATAGAAAATATTTGTACAGCTGTAGCAGCAGTTAAAAAGTTTGCAGATATAAAAAGCATAAAAGATGCAGTAAAGGAATTTAAAGGCGTTGAACATAGAATGGAACTTGTAAGAGAGATAAATGGAACAAGATGGTATAATGACTCTATAGGAACAAGCCCAAGTAGAACAATTGCAGGATTAAAAGCTTTTGATAAAAAAATAATTTTAATTGCAGGAGGATATGACAAAAACATACCATATGACGATATGGGGAAATATATTTTAGAAAAAGTAAAATATTTAATATTAATGGGAGAGACTAAAACAAAAATTGAACAAGCAGTATTAGATGAAATGAAAGGTAATAAAGAAAAAACAAGTATAAATATTATAAATTTAGAAACAATGGAAGAATGTGTTAAGGCAGCATACGATTTAGCTAAAAATGAAGACATAGTAGTTCTTTCACCAGCATCAGCATCATTTGGGATGTATAAAAATTTTGAAATAAGGGGAAAACACTTCAAAGAATTAGTTAATAATATAGAAGAATAACCCTTATAATATATCTATTTTTAAAGGAGAGAAAGATTATGATTAAAATGATTAAAAAAATGAATTTACCAAACAAGCTTACAATGCTAAGAATAGTGCTAGTACCAGTATTTATAATATTAATGGTATTATCTGAACTTAAAATATGGGATTATATGCATCTTGTTGCACTTGGAATATTTATAATTGCAGCAATAACAGATTATTTAGATGGAAAAATATCTAGGAAGAGAAATATAGTAACTGAATTTGGGAAAATAATGGATCCACTAGCGGATAAACTATTAGTTTCTTCAGCGTTAATTATGCTTGTAGGTATTGGAAAAATACCAGCCTGGATAGTAGCAATTATAATAGCAAGAGACTTTTTTGCATCATCACTTAGAATGTTTGGTTCTGATAATGGAGTAGCAATATCAGCAGTTAGATCTGGAAAAATAAAAACATTATTCCAAATGATAGGAATAATACTAGTAATTGTTGATACAAATGTTTTTGGTGCATTTTTAGAAAAAGGAACAATGATGGGATTATATGAACTATCAATTAATGTTCTTTCAACAGTTTCAATTTCACTTGCATTACTAGCAACATTGTGGTCGTTAGTAGACTACATTGTTAAATTTGGTAAGCATATAAATGTAGAAAAATAATTAATTTGAAAAGATAGAAAGAGGATAGTATGTTTGGAAGTGAAGGACAATATGATATTTTTGGAAATCTAATAGAAAACCAAGAGGAAGAATTTAAAACAGTTAAAAGAGAATTAAAAGAATTAAAAGATATAATAAGATATCATGCAGACTTATACTATAATCAGGATAGACCTGAAATATCTGACTATGAGTATGACAAATTAATGCAAAGATTAAAAGGCTTGGAAGAAAAATATCCAAGCCTTATTACTAAAGAATCTCCAACTCAAAAAGTTATAGGTAAGTCAAAAGAAATATTTAAAAGAGTAGAACACGAAATTCCAATGCAAAGTTTACAAGATGTTTTTTCTTATGAAGAAGTAGAAGCTTACATAGAAAAAATAACTTCTGAATATGGAAAAGAAATAGAATTTATAGTTGAAAATAAAATTGATGGACTTTCAATATCTTTAGAATATGTTAATGGTCAGTTTATGAGGGGATCTACCAGAGGAGATGGAATAATAGGTGAAGAGGTTACAGATAACCTAAAAACACTTAAGGAAGTACCAGAAAAACTAAAAGACAATGTTACCATCGAGCTAAGGGGTGAAGTTTACTTTTCTAACAAACAATTTGAGATTTTAAATCAAATACAAGAAGAACACGGAAAGCCTTTGTTTGCAAATCCAAGAAATGCAGCAGCAGGAACATTAAGACAAATATCATCAGAA
This sequence comes from Clostridia bacterium, assembly GCA_028686615.1. GTDB lineage: Bacteria > Bacillota > Clostridia > TANB77 > CAG-465 > CALXJE01. The sequence goes on from JAQUBQ010000005.1 coordinate 17,096, forward strand.
CTTGTGAAAGAAAGAAATCTAAGTGTATTTATATTTAATGTACAAAAAGCTGAGAATGGATTAATATTTAAAACGCATAGTGAAAGTTTAGAATTTTGTAAAAAACAAGGATTACATGTAGTTGATTATTCTAAGGTTTGTAAGCGGAAAAGAACAAGTTATAAATGCTATTAAGGAAATAGGGGAGTTGAGGAACAGTCTAGATTATGGAATAGATGGGGCCGTAATTAAAATTAATGATTTAAAATTAAGAGAAGCATTAGGAAGTACTAGCAGGCAACCTAAGTGGGCTATTGCATATAAATATCCACCAGAAGAGAAGGAAACAATTATTACTAGGATAGAGTTAAATGTTGGAAGAACAGGTAAAATAACACCAGTTGCAGTTTTAGAACCAAGAAAAATAGCAGGTTCTACAGTTTCTAGAGCAACACTTAACAACTTTGATTATATTAGAGATAAAGATATAAGAGAAGGGGATCATATAATAATAAGAAAAGCAGGAGATATAATACCTGAAATTGTTAGTGTACTTACGGATAAAAGAGATGGTACTCAAAAAGAGTATAAAGAACCTACAAGGTGTCCTGTATGTAAAGAAGAAGTAGAAAGACCAGAAGGTGAAGTTAATTTAAGGTGTGTTAATAGCGAATGCGAAAGTCAAATATATAGAGCTATTTTACATTTTGCATCTAGGAATTGCATGGATATAGAGGATTTGGGAGAAAAGGTAGTAGAACTTCTTTTAGAAAGTGGTAAAGTAAAAGATGTTGCAGATTTATACTATTTGACTTATGAAGATGTAATGGAACTTGAAGGGTTTCAAACAGTATCAGCGGGGAACTTAATAAAAGCAATTAAAAACAGTAAAGATAATACACTAGATAAACTAATTGCTGGTTTTGGAATAAATGGAATTGGTAGAAGATATGCTAAAATTCTTGCAGCTGAATTTGCAGATATATATGAACTTATGAATGTTAATGTAGAAAGGCTATCTAAGATAAAAGGATTTAAAGAAAAAAAAGCAGAGTATATTATTCGCTTTATGAATAGAGATAAGACAAAAAAAACAATAGAAAAGCTAGATACTGCAGGAGTTAATCTAAAAGGTAGTAAGAGAGATATATTATCTAAAAAACTAGATGGAATGAAAATAGCTATAACGGGTTCCTTTGATGGATATAGCAGAGAAGATATAGCAGAAATAATTGAAGAAAACGGAGGAATGGTAACAAGCTCAATATCAAGCAAAACCAATTTACTTATTGCAGGAGAAAATTCTGGTTCTAAACTTATTAAAGCTCAAGAAAACAAAGTAAGAGTTGTAGAATTAGGAGAATTCCTAAAAGAGTATAAATTATAATAAAAACATTACCAAAAGCTTTTGGTTTGATGTAAAAAGTGGTATAATATATATGTGAGCATTTCAGATGATCGCGCGTTAAGTGAGGAAAGTCCGGGCACCACAAGACATGATGCTGGATAACGTCCAGTAGAAGTGATTCTAAGGAAAGTGCAACAGAAAATAACCGCCATTTATGGTAAGGGTGAAAAAGTAAGGTAAGAGCTTACGGATTGGTATGGTGACATATCTCTAGTGTAAACCCCATCAGGTGCAACACCAGATTAAAAGATTAAGTAGTCTTGGCGTCTTTTGAGTTGGTGGCAAAGAAATATATAGCAATATATATTCAAGATTAATGATCGTCTAATACAGAACCCGGCTTACGAAATGCTCACAAAAAGACAGAAGAAAAACTTCTGTCTTTTTTGATTACTTAACAGTCATTAATCTAAAAACAATCATTCTTTATTATGAAATCTAGAAAATTAAAAATTAAACAAAAAAGTGTATGATGTTATTGACAAAGAAAAAAAGCTGTGTTAATATATATTCACGGTTGCGGGTATGGCGGAATTGGCAGACGCGCCAGACTTAGAATCTGGTACCAACCGGTGTGAAGGTTCAAGTCCTTTTACCCGCACCATATTTTATTTAAAATACAAGTTGTAAGCTCATAAAGGCTTTAAACAACTTGTATTTTTATTTTTTAAAACTTTACATGTTAAAATGTTTATGGTTTCCAATGAACAATTTCTATTCCATTTGGTGCACTCCATGGGCTACCAGAGATACTGCCAGGGCTTTTATTTATAGTTATGTTATTTAACTCAAAACATAAAGCAAATGAATACTCTCCTATACTAGTTACGGAGCTAGGAATAACTATATTTTTTAAACTACCACACTCATAAAAAGACCAAAATCCAATAGTCTTTAATGAACTTGGAAGAGTTATGTTTTTAAGACTGAGGCAATATTGAAAAGCTCTTTCTTCCAAAGTTTCTAAAGAGTTGGATAACTTTATATTTATTAAACTAGTGCACCAAGAAAAAGCATATTCATCAATAAAAGTAACAGAATCAGGAATAATTACATTTGTTAAACTTTCACAATGATCAAATGCAGATGAACCTATAGATGTAACAGGTTTGTTATTAATATGAGAAGGGATTTTTATTGACGTAGGGTCACCTTTATATCCTGTAATTTTTATTTGACCATTATTTTCAGAATATGATAAATCACTTTCAAGAAGAGTTTCAACAAATAAATCCATATAATTTTCTAAAGTTTTATCATCAACGCTGTCATTTAAAGTAACTTCACCTTTAGAACTAATATCAATTGGTAAATTTCCTTTATTAATATTAGAAAAATCAGCAGGAGATTCGTTTAATAGTGCTTCTGCTTTAAGCAATCCAATTTGTTCTTTGACAGTTGCCATATCAACTTTTGTTTTAGCTTCACTTGCTTTATCAATGATATTACTATTGTTTAATGATAATATGATTGCCCCTGCTAAGACTATCATAATAATTATTGTTATCACTAATACAATTAATGATATTCCTTTTAATTTTTTATTCATGTATTTACCTCCTATATAACATTAAAAAAAAGGATACCATATGCAAAAGCATTATTCAACATAAAACGACAAAAAGGTTCAAATGATATATTGATCATAAAACAGTATATATATTTTAGATAAAAGGATTGATAAGTAGACATAAATATGTTATAATATTATTATGTTAAGTTTGAAAGTATAAAGCTTCAAAGTAAGTTTTATTGGTATAAAAATAATTGTCTTAAATAGTAGAAATATTATTTAGGGCGTTTATATATATATAATTATAAAAAATAAATTATAAAGGAGAGCAAAATGATGAAAAAGATGATGGCAATGATGATGGTGGTTATGATCTTAATGACAGTTACAACAACAGTAGGTGCATATACTTCTACAAACAATTGGAATTCCTCTCACTGGGTTTCTTCATTAATGAATGAATGGGATGCTTATGAAGTAAGAGGACTAGACACTACAGTGCAACGGGGACATATCCTTGTAGCCATGTATAAATCATTACAAACTAAAAATAATAGGCTAGGAATGATGCAATACAATTACAACAATAACTTCATGGATCTTAACTATGGCAATGTATTTGTATCAAATAACAGGCTGGATTTATATGAAGTACAAAATGGAATGGGTCTTCTTCAAGCAATGGGAGTATTAAAAGGAATAGTAGTTAATGGACAACTTACCGCTCAGCTTGAAAAAGAATTATCACGGGTTGAATTTACAGCATTGGTAGTTAGGTTTAAAAAGTTAATAGGCGATATTCCATACAATTACAATGCATACAGTAATAATTTTGATGACATTGATCAAAATCATTGGGCATACTATGATGTGAATACAGCAAAGGAATATAACATTGTAGATGGTGTAGGATATAGAAGCTTTGCAACTGATATGGCAGTTACAACCGCACAAACTTTTAAAATAATGACAACATTCGTAAGTATTTCATACGATTTACAAAAATATGATATCCAAGTTGGGACAGAATATGCTCGTATAATGGGATATCATACAAAAGATTCAGCTTCAGAAACTAACAATAAAAGAATAACTTCTTTTTCGCAGACGTCTTCTAATGTTAATGTAAATGTGGGTGAACAAATTGACGTTGTTGCAAATATAAGACCATATGATGCATTTAACAAGAATATTCTGTGGGAAGCTACTGATGGAAGTGGAAGCATAAGAGTAGTGTATGTTAACGAAGGTACTGTTAGGATTGAAGGATTAAGAGCTGGAACTGCTTACCTAAGGGGGACAACAACAGATGGTTCAAACTTAATTTTGAATTATTCAGTTCGTGTAAATGATACTAACCTTTCTAGAGATATAAAAGTTAGTGAAATTAATGTAAATCCTACAAGTATCACACTTACAGTAGGGGCAAGCACAACAATTAATCCAATGGTTTACCCTTCAAATGCTACAAATAATGAACTAATATGGGAGTTAACAGGAGACTGTGTAACACTAAGTGGAAACAGAATCACAGCTATGACAGATAGAGTAGGGGTTGCGTATCTTGTTTTAAAAACAACAGATGGTTCATATGTAGAGAAAGTAATAACCATTAGAGTTACTGCTTCAGAGCCATATGCAAATAATGTAAATGTAACTGAACAACCAGAACAAGCAACAACTCCAATGGTTACAGAAACTCCGTCAATAACACCTCAAGTTACTACAAAACCAGTAATAGAAGAAACTGTAATTCCTGTAAGTACACCAACTCCAATAATCGAAATGCCAGTAATTCCAGAAAGCACACCAATACCGGTAATTGAATCGCCAAGTGTTACCGCGGATAAAACTCCTCCAGTAGTTAAAGTTTCAATAGACAACTACGGTGGTGGGGAATATTCAATATTAGTAGAGGTTACTGAGTTTGGTTGTGATTTCAAGCTAACAGCAGCAGATATACAAGGACTTCCAGCAAATGCAATTATTCAAGACGTTATAGAAGTAGATGGGAGAACCTATCAGATCATCATTCAAACTGATGGAAATCCATCAGCAGGTGAAATTGAAATAAGAGCTGGTATTGCTGTTGATAAAGAAGGTAATGCTTCTAAAGCAGTAACTACTAGATATAGTTTCTAGCTCTCATAAGGTCAGGATGTTTTTCCTGGCCTCTTTCTTGTCTTATTTTCACTATTATGGTATAAAGCTTTAGAAAAAGTGCAGAATATATTGCAAAAGAAAAATATGTGATGTAAAATACAATTATATATTTAGGAGGTATGAAAGATATGGTAAAAGTAGGAATTAATGGTTTTGGAAGAATTGGAAGATTAGTTCTAAGAGCAACACTTGAAAGGGAAGACATAGATGTCGTAGCTATAAATGATCCATTCATTGAGACTGATTATATGAGGTATATGTTAAAATATGATACTATTCATGGTAAACTAGATAAAAATATTGAAGTTATAGATGGAAATTTAAAAATTGATGGAAAAATAATAAAAGTATATAACTACAAAGATCCAAATGATATCCCTTGGGGTGAAGCAGGCGCAGAATATATAGTGGAATCATCAGGAGTATTTACACTTACAGAAAAAGCATCAGCTCACTTTACAGGAGGAGCAAAAAAAGTAATAATATCAGCACCTTCAAAAGATGCACCAATGTTTGTTATGGGAGTTAATAATGATAAATATACAAGTGACATGAAAGTAGTTTCAAATGCATCTTGTACTACAAACTGTTTAGCACCTTTAGCAAAAGTAATAAATGATAATTTTGGAATAGCAGAAGGATTAATGACAACAGTACATTCAGTAACTGCAACTCAAAAAACAGTTGATGGACCTACTGCAAAAGATTGGAGAGGTGGAAGAGCCGCTACATATAATATCATTCCTTCAGCAACAGGAGCAGCAAAAGCTGTTGGAAAAGTAATACCAGAATTAGAAGGGAAATTAACAGGAATGTCTTTTAGAGTTCCAACACTTAATGTTTCAGTAGTAGATTTAACATGTAGATTAGAAAAAGCAGCAACTTACGAAGAAATTGTAGAAAAAGTAAAAGAAACATGTGATGAGAAACTAAAAGGAATAATGACTTATACAGATGAAGAGGTAGTATCTTCTGATTTCATACACGATCCACATACATCGATATTTGATATTAAAGCGGGTATTAGCTTAAATGATAATTTTGTAAAATTAGTAGCTTGGTATGATAACGAATGGGGTTATTCAAATAAAATTGTTGATTTAATAGTCCACATGGAAAGTGTTGATAACGCATAAACTAATATGGTTTTAGGCTCAATTCTTGAGCCTAAATGTATTTATATAGTTAATAGTGAGGAGGAACTTATGCTGTCAAAAAAAAGTGTACAAGATATAGATGTAAAAGGTAAAAGAATACTTTTAAGGTGTGACTTTAATGTTCCATTAGATTTAGAAACAAAAACAACAATTACAAATGATAAAAGAATATTAGAATCTATGAGAACGATTAATTATTTGATTGAAAATGATGCAAAAGTAATATTATGCTCACATATAGGAAAAACAAAAGAAAAACTTAGCCTTAAACCGGTGGCAAATAGACTTGAAGAGCTACTAGGAAAAAAGGTTGAACTTCTAGAAGAAATAATAGGAGAAAATGTAAAAGAAAAAGTTAATAAAATGAATAACGGAGATGTAGTATTACTTGAGAATGTTAGAATGTTTGAGGAAGAAGAAGCATGTGGTGATTCTTTTTCAAAAGAATTAGCATCACTTGCAGAAATATATGTAAATGATGCATTCGGAACAGCACATAGAGCACATGCATCTACATATGGAGTGGCAAAGTATTTACCTGCAGTTTGTGGGTTTTTAATTGAAAAAGAACTAGAGGCGTTAGATAAAAGCATAAACAATCCAATAAGACCACTTGTTGCAATACTTGGTGGAGCAAAAGTTTCAAGCAAGATTGGAGTTATAACAGCATTACTTGATAAAGTGGATACAGTACTTATTGGAGGAGGAATGACATATACTTTTGTAAAAGCACTAGGTGGAAATATAGGAAAATCAATTTGTGAAAATGATAAACTAGACATAGCTAAGAAAATATTAGAAAAAGCAAAAGAAAAAGGTATACAATTTATTCTACCTTCAGATTCTCTAGTTGCAGATGATTTTTCAAATGATGCGAATATAATGGTTGTTCCAACTAATAAAATTCCAGAAGATTATGAAGGAGTTGATATTGGTCCGAAGACTATAGAAAAATACAAGGAAATAATAATAAATGCTGGAACAGTTGTATGGAATGGTCCAGTAGGAGTGTTTGAATTGGATAATTTTGCAAATGGAACAAAAGAAATAGCAGAAGTACTAGCAAATGGTAATGCAATAAGTATTATTGGTGGAGGAGATAGTGCAGCTGCGGTTTCAAAGTTTAACCTTGAAGAAAAAATGAGTCATGTATCAACAGGAGGAGGAGCTTCCTTGGAATTTATGGAAGGAAAAGAACTTCCAGGAATAAAAGCATTAATGGATAAATAATTATAAGGGGTATAATTGGTATGAGGTTTAAAGTAAATTTAAATATATTAGTAAAGAATATTATAATATTAATAGTGGTAATTGCAGTAATACTTTTATGCATATTTTTGCCAGGTTCAGGGAGCTTTAAACCAAATGTAACTAAATCTAGATATCGTTCAAATAAAAGTGCAATTAAATTAAAAAATGTATATGAAGAAGAAGGCCGTAAAGAAGAATTTTTGATGGAAGTTTCAAAAATACAAGAAACAATTTCAAAATTATTACTAGAAAGCAATGTAGTTAATGAGGCAACTTTAAAAACGAAGATAAAGGAATTAAACAAAGAGCTTAAAAAAGATGACTGGAATAAAATTGGAATTCCAATTCCGGCATTTTGGGTAGGTATCTGGGAAATAAATAGTAAAGGAACAGTAAAGTTTAAGTTTATAAAAAAGGATGCTGAACCATCTTGGATAAAAGATGAAGATGTTATAATGCACATTGAAGAAAATTAAAAGAAGAGAGGTAAGTGTATGGCTAGGAAAAAGGTAATTGTAGGAAACTGGAAAATGAATAACACAATAAAAGAATCTTTAGAATTTATAAATAACATGAAATACAAAATGGATACAAATATAGTGGATGTTGGAATATGCCCGCAGTATTTAGCGCTTAGTAAAATTAAAGAGGAAACAAAGGGGACAAACATTAAGATTGGAGCCCAAAACGTACATTTTGCAGATAATGGTGCATATACGGGTGAAGTTAGTACAAAAATGCTAGAAGAACTAGAACTAGACTATTGCATTATAGGTCATAGTGAGAGAAGACAATATTTTAATGAAACTGATGAAACAGTAAATAAAAAGTTACATAAGGTTCTACAAACTGGAATGATACCTATTGTTTGTGTTGGTGAAGTTCTTAAAGAAAGGGAAGAAAACATTCATTTTGAAGTAGTTGAAAAACAAGTAGAGGCTGCTTTCAAAGATATAGAAATATTAGAAATTCAAAAATGTATCATTGCTTATGAACCGGTTTGGGCAATTGGTACAGGTAAAACTGCAACGTCAGTCCAAGCAGAAGAAATGTGTAAATATATAAGAGAAATAATAGCAAACCTTTATTCAAAAGAAGTAGCTGAAAAAGTAAGGATACAATACGGAGGAAGTGTTAATTCTGGAAATGCTAAGGAAATACTTAACATGCCTAATATCGATGGAGCATTAGTAGGAGGAGCTAGTTTAAAAGTAGAATTTATAGAAATAATAAAAGCAGTGTAGTAATGTAGTAAATAAAAAACGTAAGGAGTATTTTATGAGTAAAAAACAATATATGATTATGATCTTAGACGGTATAGGATTAAATGATGAAGAGGAAGGAAATGCATATAAACAAGCAAAAACACCTAACTTGGATCGATTACTAAGTGAGTATCCAAACTCTATTTTAGATGCAAAAGGACTTGCTGTAGGACTTCCAGAAGGGCAGATGGGTAATTCTGAGGTAGGACATATGACAATGGGAGTAGGAAGAATTATATATCAAGATTTGGCTTTAATCACAAAGGAAATAGAAGAATCTAAGTTTTTTGAAAGAGAAGCTTTTAAAAATGCTATTAAACATGTAAAAGAAAATAATAGCTCACTTCATTTAATGGGACTTTTATCAGATGGAGGAGTACATTCACATATAGAACATTTATACGCAATACTAAAATTGGCTAAAGAAAATAATATAGAAAAAGTATATATACATGCATTTATGGATGGCAGGGATACAGCAGTTACTTCAGGTATGGATTATCTGAAGGAAACAGAGATTAAATGTAAAGAAATAGGAGTAGGAAAAATAGCAACCATTTCAGGAAGATTTTATGCAATGGATAGGGACAATAGATGGGAAAGAGTTGAAAAAGCATATGATGCAATTGTTCTTCGGAGAGGGTGAAAAATTTAAAACTGTACAAAAAGCAATAGAAAACTCATACGAAGCTCAAGAATTTGATGAATTTATAAAACCTATAGTTATAACAGATGAAAACAGTGAAGCTATAGGAAATATTAAAGATGACGATACAGTAATATTTTTCAATTTTAGATCAGATAGAGGAAGAGAACTTACAAGAGCTATTATAGAAACAAAATTTGACAAATTTGAAAGAAAAGGTAATACAAATAATATAAAGTTTGTAACAATGACAGAATATGATAAAACATTTGATAATATTGAAGTGGTATATAAAAGGGATAAAGTAAAAAACACCCTTGGAGAATATTTAAGCAAAAACAGAAAAACGCAACTACGTATTGCAGAAACAGAAAAATACGCTCATGTTACATTCTTCTTTAATGGTGGAGAAGAAAAGAAATATAATGGAGAAGAAAGAATACTAATACAATCACCAAAGGTCTCTACTTATGATGAAAAACCTGAAATGTCAGCATATGAAATAACTGATAAAGTAATGGAAGCAATTGATAGCAAAAAGTTTGATGTTATAATACTTAACTATGCAAATGGAGATATGGTAGGCCACACAGGTAATCTAGAGAAGGCAATAGAAGGGTTAGAAGCAGTCGATAAATGTGTTGGGAAAGTTATATCAAAACTTGAAGAAGTTGAAGGAGAAGCAATTATAACTGCTGATCACGGTAATTGTGAAGAAATGATAGATTTAAAAACAGGGGATATAATTACTTCTCATACAACAAATCCTGTTCCAGTTATATTAATATCAAAGAGGGTAAAAAGTTTAACTGAGGGAGGACTTAGAGATGTTCCGGTAACATTATTAGACCTGATGGGAATGGAAATACCAAAAGAAATGACAGGGAGATCATTAATAAATTTCTAATAAAGAGAGGGGGATTAGATAAATGGCTGCAATTGATCCTAAAAAATTAAAAATAGCAGAAATGCTTAACATGGAATTTCCTAAAGAGCTAGAAATCAGATTAGCAAAAGAAATAGTAGAAGTATCAGAACAAGAAAGTTATGATTTAAATTACTTATCAAGAAGAACCGCAGGGCAAGTATATGAAGCAATTGCACATTATTATAAATGTAGTGAACAAGAAGCCGAAAGAATGGTAGGTCAAACAATAGAAGAAGGTAATAGAAATCTAAAAAGAGCAGTCAATATGGCAAGAGACGAGTATACTAATGCAAGTGGATATATAAGCAGATCAACAGTTAGAAAGCCTATAAGTGGACACTTAGATAGAACCTTTAATGAAGGAATAGATGAAAGAGAATCTTTCGATGGAATGAAAAAAGATATATATAATCAATCTCAAGATAATATATATTTAAAAGAAGTAAAAAATGGAATAGACAGAACTGTAATAAGAAAAATAGAAGATATTGTTTTTACTGAGGTTTTTGCATCGCTTAAGAGAAAATTAAATGTTTATGAGAGTAAAAAAGGAGAAGAAACTTTTTATGAACTTAAGAGTATTCTCGGAAATAAATTTGTGCCACAAATTATAGAATTATATAATAGTGGTTCAGATAGGATTAGTAAGATTACTGAGAAAGTTATAACAAGTGGTGTTGAAGAATTAGAACAAAAATATTTAAGAACTCTTGAAAAAGAAGAAAAGACAGACAAAGACTCACAAGAAAAAACTGAAAAAAACGATTTTGAAAAAGAGTTACAAGGGAACACGGTTGCACTTGAAGACAGTTTTGAGAATTATATGTCATCAGAAGAAGAGCTAAAAAGCTATGAGAACAAAAAAGGTACTAGAGAAGATTTATTGGAAAGATTTAAATAAAAGGAGGAAATAATATGAAACAATACATTATGATTGAATCGATATATGCAAGAGAGGTAATGGACTCAAGGGGAAATCCTACTGTTGAAGTTGAAGCTTTAATAGAAGGAGGCTTTATGGGACGCGCTATAGTTCCATCAGGAGCATCTACAGGTGCTTTTGAAGCAGTAGAATTAAGAGATGGAGATAAGAAAAGATATTTAGGCATGGGAGTAGAAAAAGCAGTAGATAATGTTAATGACATAATTGCTCCAGAAATAGAAGGACTTAATGCATTAGATCAAGTTGAAATAGATCAAATAATGATAGAACTAGATGGAACACCAAACAAATCTAAACTAGGTGCTAATGCAATATTAGGAGTTTCACTTGCAGTAGCAAGAGCAGCGGCAGAAGCAATAGGTCTTCCGTTATATGAATATATAGGTGGTGTGAATGCAAAAACCTTACCAACACCTATGATGAACATTTTAAACGGTGGAAAACATGCAGATAATAGCGTAAATGTGCAAGAATTTATGATTATGCCTGTAGGTGCAGAAACTTTTAAGGAAGCTCTTAGAATGTGCGCAGAAGTATTTCATAATTTAAAAGGAGTATTAAAAGAAAAAGGTTTTGCAACATCAGTAGGAGATGAAGGTGGTTTTGCTCCAAATCTTAAGAAGGATGAAGAAGCTTTGCAATACATAGTTGAAGCAATTGAAAAAGCAGGATTTAAAGCAGGAAAAGATTTTAAGATAGCTATAGATGCGGCAGCTACAGAAATGTATCAAAAAGATGGGACATATTTCTTCTGGAAAACAGGAGAAAGGTTTACTAAGCAAGAGATGGTAGATTACTGGTCAGAGATGATAGAAAAATATCCAATAATATCTTTAGAAGATGGACTTGCTGAAGATGACTGGGAAGGATGGAAGTTACTAACTGAAAAGCTAGGTGATAAAATACAACTTGTAGGGGATGACTTATTTGTAACGAACACTGAAAGGTTATCAAGGGGAATTAAAGAAAATATAGCAAATAGTATATTAATCAAAGTTAATCAAATAGGAACACTTACAGAAACACTTGATGCTATTACAATGGCAAATAGAGCAGGATATACAGCAGTTATATCTCACCGTTCAGGAGAAACTGAAGACACAACAATAGCAGACTTAGTAGTAGCAACTAATTCAGGACAAATAAAAACAGGGGCACCATCTAGAACAGATAGAGTTGCTAAGTATAATCAATTACTTAGAATAGAAGAAGAATTAGGGTTTATATCTAAATATTCAGGAAAAGAATCTTTCTTTAACTTAAAATAAAAATAAAGACATACACTATTTTCAAAATAGTGTATGTCTTTTATATTTTAAATTTATGCAATAAATTTATTTCCAAATCTAATACCAATAAACATGAAGAACAATATAGCAAAAAACACTAATGAAAAAGAAAACAAGCTTGCTGATAATATATGAAAAAACAAAAGTTGTTTTTCGTTATTAATGTTTTGATTTTCAGAAGGTATTATTTTTGATAAATCAATGGATACTTTCTCCTTTTCAGAAGGCTCGCTATGTTCATTATTACTAATTTCATCAGAAGAAGCTGTTAATGTTTTTTTTATAGTTTTTTTAAATACTTTAGTTATAAAAAATTTATAAGTTTTTTCCCAGATCTTTTTGTAATCAAGTGTAACTAGTTTTAAGATATATGCTTGTAATAATATAAAAACAATAAAAGATACAAAAATAGTAATAAATACAAGTAAAGTATTGTTAAAAGTGTATTCCCAATTCATGATATTGTAATATATAAAATCAAAAGCATTTATTTTTAATTTGTTTAAAATAAAGTTTGCAACAAACAATATAAATGTAAATGAAAGTATTGATAACAATGAGGGTAGCAGCATATTAACAAACTCTATTTTTTTACCTGATACTATAAATATACTTGCTTGTTGAACTGAGCCTATTGTTACAAGCAAAAGCAGTAAAATAAGCAACACAAACATAAATAATATAAATCCCATAGAAACTCCAATCGACCTATAATAGCTTCACTATTATAATACGTTAAAAATATTATATAGAATATTTTTTTAATTGTCAAATATTCTTTTGCTATATACTAATTCTAAACATACATAAGTTTATATAAAAACAAAGTGTGTTTTATTATAAGGGAATCGCTGTGAAAACGTTATAAATAAAATGTATTATTGTTAAGAGATAATTAACAATAATACTGTAAAGGATTTTATTATTAAGTATAATAATAAAAAATAAGAAGGATTGATAAGAACTGTTATTTGTATAAAAAAGTCATATAATAAGAGCAAGGTAATTTTAATGAGTTGCCTTGTTTTTGAATATTAAAAATGATAAAATATACTAATCAAATACACTTTATTTATGTTTAACATCATCTAGTATTACTGAATACCACATAATGAAGTAATAAAAGGAGGCAAATGTGTTTAAAATAAATTCAAAATATAAACCATCTGGAGATCAACCTAGAGCTATTAAGCAACTAGTAAATGGAATAAAAAACGGCAAGAAACATCAAACACTACTTGGTGTGACAGGCTCTGGAAAAACATTTACAATTGCAAATGTAATAGAACAAGTTCAAAAGCCTACAATTGTAATGGCACATAATAAAACACTCGCAGGACAACTGTATTCTGAGTTTAAGGAGTTATTTCCTAATAATTCGGTTGAATATTTTATTTCATATTTTGACTATTTCCAACCAGAAGCATATATAGTCTCTACAGATACATATATAGAAAAAGATAGTAGTGTTAATGACGAGATAGACAGATTAAGGCATAGCGCTACAGCAGCACTGTTTGAACGTAAGGATGTAATCATAATAGCCTCAGTTTCAGCAATATATTCACTTGGAGATCCAGAACAATATTCTAATTTAACACTTTCAATTAGAGAAGGAATGGAAAAACCAAGAGATGAAGTATTACAGAAGTTAGTAGAACTTCAATATGAAAGAAATGATATAGAGTTTGTTAGAGGAAAATTCAGAGTAAAAGGTGATATAGTAGATGTTTTCCCAGCAGGAATTGATGAACATGCAGTTAGGATAGAATTTTTTGGTGATGAAATAGATAAAATATCATATATACATCCAGTAACAGGAAAAACTATTGCAAGAATAAAACATGATTTGATATATCCAAAATCACATTATGTTACATCAAAAGAGTTTGTAGATGTAGCAATAGAAAAGATAAAAAAAGAACTAGAAGAAAGATTGGAAGAACTTAGAAAAGAAGATAAAATAGTTGAAGCTTATAGGCTAGAACAAAGAGTAAATTTTGACATTGAAATGTTACAAGAAACAGGATTTTGTCAAGGTATAGAGAACTACTCCATTTATTTAAGTGATCGTGAAAGAGGAAGCTCACCATATACATTATTTGATTATTTAGGTGATGATTTCTTAGTTGTAGTAGATGAATCGCATGCTACAATTCCTCAAATAGGAGCTATGTATAATGGGGACAGAGCAAGAAAAACAACACTTGTAGAACATGGGTTTAGATTACCTTCTGCTCTTGACAATAGACCACTTAAATTTGAAGAATGGGAGAATAAAGCAAAACAAGTAATATATGTAAGTGCAACTCCTGGGAATTATGAATTAAATATAAGTAATGAAATTGCAGAACAAATTATAAGACCTACAGGATTAATAGATCCAGAAATTATTGTAAAACCTACTGATGGGCAAATAGAAGATTTAATTAATAATATTAATAGAATTGTTGAAAACAAAGAGAGGGTTCTTGTTACTACACTTACTAAAAAAATGTCAGAAGAACTTACTAGTTATTTAGAAGGTAAAGGAATAAAAGTTAGATATATGCATTCTGATATTAAAGCATTAGAAAGATTAGATATCCTTAGAGATTTAAGAATAGGGAAATTTGATGTTCTAGTAGGAATAAATTTACTTAGAGAAGGGTTAGATCTTCCAGAAGTTGCACTTGTTGCAATACTTGATGCAGATAAAGAAGGTTTTTTAAGAAGTGAGAGATCTCTTATACAAACAATAGGAAGAGCAGCAAGAAATAGCAAAGGAAAAGTTATAATGTATGCAGATGAACTTACAAATTCTATGGAAAAGGCAATAAAAGAAACAAATAGAAGAAGAAAAATACAAAAGGAATATAACGAAAAGAATGGTATAGTACCAGCATCTATAAAGAAAGATGTTAGAGAAAGCATAAAGGCAACCTTTACAGACGAAGAAGTAAATGTTGATGTAAAAACAGGTGAAACAGTAGAAGAAATGATAGATAGATTAACCGAAGAAATGTTTTCATATGCAAAAAAATATGAGTTTGAAAAAGCAGCAATGATAAGAGATTTAATAAAAGATTTAAAAGAGAGTTAGGCATTACCCTTTCTGTTAAAAAGATTACAGAAAGGGTATATTTAATAGCTATAAAACAAAGAAAACAAATAAAGCAGGTGTCGAATTATGTCACACGATTACTGTTGACAAATAGATAATACCATATTATACTTTTTTATAGTACTGTGTGGCACACAGGAAATAAATGCATGATTATCATGAATCTGACTATAGCAGAATGTCATAAAATTAATCGTTAAATTTTTTCTTTATAATTCTTTCTTTAAAATTCAAAAAAATTAAATCTAAAAATTCAAGGAGTATATTTATGTCTAATAAAATTTTAACGTACACGTATAGGATATATCCGAATAAAATTCAAAAAAATATAATTAATAATACAATTAAAGAATGTAATAAATATTATTCTCTTGTATTTACTGAATTAGTAAAAAATGAAAAGGCAGAACAAGAGTATTATAAAAAACTATTATTACAAAAAAAATCTATACCTAAATCAAATAAAAAGATTAATCTAAATAATTTTACTAAAATTGATTGTGTAAAAAACTTAGGTAAGACTGATTTACAAGCAGTGAAAAATGAAATATTTAAATTACAAACAAGATATAAAAAATATTATATGGGAAAAGGAAAATTTCCACAGAATTCACGTTCTAAAAAGGAGATATATGAAACGAAAGTAATAAAAATTTACTGTAATAAACTAAAATTGCCAGTTGTAGGTAATATTAAAGCTAAGATTCATAGAGAGATAAAAGAGGGAGATAAAATAAAAAGAGTATTTGTAAAAAAAGACTCTAAAAACAAATATTATGTTGGTTTGATTATGTTAACAAAATAACAATTGCCAATTTGTGTAAAACCCTAATATATATGAATCATTAATTGCTAAAATGGTGAGAAATATGATATAATACAAGATGGTGATTTTTAAAATGAATGATAAATTAATAAT
>JAQUBQ010000044.1 GCA_028686615.1 Clostridia bacterium
TTTCTCCTGCATATACGTCTTTACTCAAAATGTAAACTCCTACTTCGTTTTTAGACAAGTAATGTTTAAAAAAATATTCAAGAACTATCGATAGAACTATTGTAATTATTAACGCTATAATAATTTTTTTATATTTAAACAATATTCACCTCCTTTAATTATACATTTGATATATCTGTTAGCACATTATTAAACCATACTGTTATTTGCTCCATTGCTCCACTAAACAGACTTTTTATTTGTGGAAAGAACAATGTTGCTACTATTACTACCATAATGGCTGTAATCAGTACGGTTTGTGCCAATTCTGAGCCTCTTTTGTTTTCTAATCTTTTTTCCTTATCATTTATTGTCTTTTTATTATTTTTAACTATAAGTAAGACTTTTTTCAATTTTTCACCTCCTTTATTTGAAAATAGTTTGTAAATTTTGAGCCATTTCTATAAATATTGGATACATTACCATTAGCAGAATATTTATAAGTGACAAGACTGTTCCAAGGGTTAAATATATTAACTTTTTCCCCATTTGTTTATTTAAATACCTGCTATAACTTACATCTAAAACTGTATTGTATTTTTCTAGATTTTCAATTACATTTCCTTCTCTTTCACTATTTAGCAATGTAGATAGAAACAACTTTACTTCATAATAATCAAAGGCACTATTTAATTGGTTAGTTGCTTTTTTAATATTATAATTATACATTTCATAGTTATTATAAAAAATTGTATATTCAAGTTTTAGTCTCTTTAACTCTATAACATTCCTTGCTTGCCTTAATGCATTTTTAAAAGGCATTTCAGCAGTAAGTAAAACTATCATAGCATCAGTAACATTTCTAAATTCTTTAACTATTTCTGTTCTTTCTTGATTTCTTTTAATATAGATTAGTATGTTTGGAAAATAAAAAACGATAATAAAAATTGAAATTGATGTTGGTAGATTATTATTATTAATGATTGATAATAAAAATAAAATTATTGATAAAATGTATTTTACGAATAAATATCTTTTTAATGTAATCCCATATGGGTGTCCTGAAGTTTTTATCTTTTTTTCTATATTGATAAAATGTTTTTTAATGTAATAATTAGATGAAAGTTTATAAAGAAATAACTCTTCTTTTTTTTGCTTAATTAGCCCCATTCTTTTGTTTTTTAATTTATGTAAGTACATATCTATTAGTTGGTAAGCTATTATAGCAAATGATATTAATATGACTGCATGTATTCTATCACCTCCTAAAAACAATCTAACATTTTATAAACCATATGTCAACGAAAACAGTATGCCAAAAAGTGACCTTAAATTATATTACGACATTTTTATTGTTTATAAAATAATCTCTTATGCAAAAACATTTCACATAAGAGATTATTTATTACATTTTTATTGTTCTATCTGCAGCTTTCAGTATACATATGTCTAAATGCATTATATCCACCATAATATTGTAATGGATCTACATATTTTCCGTTTTTCATAAGTGAAAAATCCAAATGTACACCTGTTGAGTTCCCTGTTGTTCCCATTACAGCTACTTTTTGTCCTCTTTTAACGGTGTCTCCAACTTTCACATTAATACTTGCACAATGTGCATACCTACTAACATATGTTGCACCATCACTCAAGTTTTTACCATGATTTATAATAAGGTAATATCCAAATCCTCCACTTCCATAAACTACATTTGTTACCTTTCCATCTGCTATTGCTATAAGGTTACGATTACTACCTGTATATGTGATATCTACTCCCCAGTTATGACATGTACAATATGTCCCCCAAGGACTATACCATTGTGAAAACCTCGTAGTTACTAGTGGTTTTGCAGAACTTGTCATTTGAACTGGAAATGCAAAAGTGCCCTCAAAAACTCCTCCACCTTTATTTGCTTCTGCCATCTCTTTGTTAAGCTTTATAACTTGCTCTTCTAATTCTTTTTTTAGTTGTGATTGCAACTTTGCAAGTTCAACTTTAGAACTCTCTAACCTGCTTACCTTTGATTCTTTTGCTGCTTTTGCTCCTTCGAGTGCAGATTTTGACTTGTCCAAATCATATTCAAGTTGTTCTAATTGTAATTTCCTTAACTCCGAATCTTGTTTTTTACTACTAATATATGTTTTTTGATTTTGAAGTGCCCCTAACATTTTTTTATCATGTTCTAAAAGTGAAGCTACCACACTATACTTGGCTAAGAAATCTGTTACACCTGATGATGTAAATAACACTTCCCATACGTTTACAAATCTATTTTCATATAAAGCTTTAAGTCTTGTATTAAGCAATTCTTTACTTGCTTCATAACTTGATGAAACATCCTGTAAATCTTTTTCAAGTGCTGATACTTCTTCACTAATACTTTCCAGTTTTCCGCTCATGCTTTCTATATCTTTAGAATATTTATTAATGTTTCCATCTAATCCTTTTACTTCTTCTTCATAATCTTTAATTTCATCTTCTGTTTCTTGCATTTTTTTGGTTGCTTCTGATTGTTGCTTTTTTATCTCACTTATATTTCCTTGTATATCTGAAATCTTATCAGCATATACGTGTGTTGCAACGCCTCCTATTGCAATAACAATAGTTAAGAATATATATGACATCTTTTTAATGTTTTTTTCCATTCTATTCCTCCTATGCTTTTAAGTATTTTTTAATTGAAATGCTACTTCCAATTACCCCTAACGCTATACCTAATATTACAAATGCTATCAATATAATATACCATAAACTTGAATATGGAACAAATCCAAATATTCCAAGTGTAGATCCTATTTTAGGAAGTCTGGCATAAGTTACTATATAAGTAAGTGATACAATAACCCAAGATATAGCTGCTGCTCCCATTCCTATAAGAGTCCCTTCTACTACAAATGGCCTTCTAATAAATTTATTTGTAGCACCTATATATCTCATAATAAATATTTCACGTTTATTTGAATAGACTGCCAGCTTAATTGTATTTGAAATTATGAATATTGATATTATTACCATTACTCCACCAATTCCAAAAAACACTATTTTAGCTATATCAGCTACTGATATAACAGCGTTCATTATTGTTTCATTATATCCTACTTTATATATACCATCTATACTTTCTATTGCCTTTTTAACATTTTCAGTTCCTTGCAGGTTTTCAAACTTTACTATAAAGGATGCTGGAAAAGGATTTGCTTTTTCTAACCCTTCTAATAAATATGCATACTCTTTTAATGTTTCTTTTGCATCTAAAAGTGCATCATCCTTATTTAGAAATATTATTTCTTTTACATTATCCACATCTTTTAGTTTTCTTGCAATTTCCTGTACGCTTTCTTGCTCAAGATGATCTTCAGATATGAATGCTTGTAAACCTTGTCCTTCTGTTACAGTTTTAACATTATGGTTAACATTAATTACAATTATTAAAAATATTCCAAGTATTATCATTGTTGCACAAATTATAAGCATTGTAGAAAAAGTTTTAGAACCATGTTTCTTTAAATTTCCATATCCTTGTTTAAATAAATATGTAGATGTTCCCATTAAATTAGTCCTCCTTTTCCAGTATCACTTGCTACCCTTCCTTTATTAAGTGTAATTACTCTCTTGTTTGAAGATTTTATCAAATTTTCATCATGGGTAACTACTACTACCGTTGTTCCATTTCTATTTATTTCAAAAAGAGATTCCATTATTTCTTTAGCAGTAACGTTATCTAAATTCCCCGTAGGTTCATCTGCAATTATAATTGGAGGTCTTGTAGCAATTGCTCTTGCTAGTGAAACCCTTTGTTGCTCTCCACCAGATAATTGATTAGGGTACGACTTTTCTTTCCCTTCTAAGCCAACTTGCTTTAAAGCACTACTTACCTGTGTTCTAATCTCCCTTTCAGAAGCCTCTATTACCCTTAATGCAAAAACAATGTTTTCTTCTACTGTTTTATCATAAAGTAACCTAAAGTCTTGAAACACAAACCCTATTTTTCTTCTTAAATATGGTACATCCTTTTCTTTGAGCTTACTTAGTTCTTTTGAATTAATTGTTATTTTACCATTTGTTGGATCCTCTTCTTTTATAATTAGTTTTAAAAACGTAGATTTTCCAGAACCAGATGGTCCTACCAAAAATATAAATTCACCTTTTTCTATTTTTATATCTACCTCTTTTAAAGCATACACATCATGGTCATATCTTTTGGTTACTTTTTGAAACTCTATCATATATAAACTCCTTTGTTATGTTCTAATTAATTTATTTTAGTCTCATATTACTTTCTGTTCATATTACTTAATGCCTTTTTTATTATTTCTTCAACCTTCATATTAGAAGTGTCCATTTCCTCTAATGCTTCAACTATTTGATTCTGTTGGTAACCTAATACCTTTAGTGCAAGAATTGCTTCACTTTGACTAGTATTAGTTTTATTTTTTGTTTTCAAAGTCACTTTCATGTCTTTTATATCTTCTTTAAGTATTTTATCCTTCAACTCTAATATTATTCTACCTGCCATTTTAGGTCCTACTCCCGGAATTTTAGTAAGTATTGCTGTATCTTCATTTGCTATAGCTATACATACATCTTTAGGGTTCATAAATGATAATATTGCTTTTGCAACCTTACACCCTATACCACTTACTTTTATTAGCTTTGTAAAAACACTTAATGATTCCTTATCTAAAAATCCATATAGGTTTATATCATTTTCTTTTATATCAGTATATATCTGCAATGTTATTTCCGTATCTCCCATTTTTAGAATTTTTTCTACGTCTCCTTCTGGGATAGTTACTAGGTAACCTATATTATTTATACCTATCACCATTTTATCTTTTTCTATTTGTTCAGCTTTTCCTCTTAAGTACGCAAACATTTAAGACACCTCTTTCTTGTTTATTTTATAATAAAGTTCCTAGATATGTCAATTATTATCGAACTTTTTCATATTTTTGTAATATATGAAAAAATATCCAGAATTTAAAATTCCAGATATCTATTTTATTTTTTATCATTATCAAACATTTGTATTTTATCTACTACATCATAAATATTAAAATAATTTCCATTTTCAATGGCATATAGTATCTCCTCTTTGGTTTTTTCATCTAACCCTTTTACTCTAAGATTCATGGACACTTTTTGATTTTCTCCTTTATTCCTTAAATAATTTTCCTTTTTTGTATATGTAATCTCTTCTGAATATAACATTGGGTCAATTAATGAGAATTTGTTAAAAATTGAACAACAAACTGTTATCATTCCCAGAACAACTAGTAAGTATACAAGTATTTCTATTAGTATTTCCATAATCATCACCTAGTTTAGTATATTCAAGATACGATTAATTCGTTACTATCATGCTTTTTGCTTTTCTTACATAGTTATTTTTTTGTATTTTCTCTAGCAATTTAATAAAGTATTTGGTATAATTCATTTGTTGTGTGTTGTATAGGACTTTTTAAGTCTTTTATATACATTAATTTTATTTAAGGGAGGTTTTTTAATGAGCACAAAATATGTTTATATGTTTTCAGAAGGAAATGGCAAACAAAAAGAATTACTTGGTGGTAAAGGTGCCAACTTGTCAGAAATGACAAATTTAGGTATGCCTGTTCCTCAAGGATTTACAGTTACAACTGAGGCTTGTACTCGTTACTACGATGACAATAGTGAAATTGTTCCAGAAATCGTAGATCAGATTTTTGCTAATTTAAAAAAATTAGAAGAAATCTCTGGTAAAGAATTTGGTAGTACTACAAATCCTTTACTTTTATCAGTTCGTTCAGGTGCTAGAGCATCTATGCCTGGTATGATGGACACAGTATTAAATCTTGGATTAAATGATGAGGTTGTAGAAGGCTTTGCTAAAATGACAAACAATCCTCGTTTTGCATATGATTCTTATCGTCGTTTCATCCAAATGTTTGCAGATGTTGTTATGGAAGTTCCAAAAAGCAACTTTGAAAAAATCATTGATGAAATGAAAGAAACTAAGGGTATAACTCTTGATTCTGATTTTACTTCAGAAGATTTAAAAGAAATGATTGAAAAATTTAAAACCTATTATAAAGAACAAAAAGGTGAAGATTTTCCAACAGTTCCCAGAAATCAATTATTAGAATCTATAAAAGCGGTGTTCCGTTCTTGGAACAATCCTAGAGCTATTTATTATAGAAGAATGAATGATATCCCTGCTTCATGGGGAACAGCTGTTAACGTCCAAATGATGGTATTTGGTAACATGGGGGACACTTCTGGTTCAGGAGTTGCATTTACTCGTAATCCATCTACTGGAGAAGCTAAATTATATGGAGAATTTTTAATGAACTGTCAAGGTGAAGACGTTGTTGCAGGAATAAGAACTCCAGAACAAATAGAAAAATTAGCAGAGGTTATGCCTCATGCATATGAAGAATTCGTTGAAATATGTCACAAATTAGAACAACATTATAGAGATATGCAAGATATGGAATTTACAATTGAAAACGGAAAGTTATATATGCTTCAAACAAGAAATGGTAAAAGAACTGCTGCAGCAGCTTTACAAATAGCTGTTGACCTTGTAAATGAAGGTATGATTTCTAAAAAAGAAGCTGTAGCTAGTATAGATGCAAAAAGTTTAGACTCTGTTCTTCATCCAACTTTTGATGAATCGGCTCTTAAATTAGCTAAACCTATTGGTTCTGCACTTCCTGCATCTCCAGGAGCAGCATATGGTAAAGTGGTTTTTACTGCTGAAGATGCTATCACATTAAATGAAAAAGGTGATAACGTAATACTTGTTAGACTTGAAACTTCACCTGAAGATATAGAAGGCATGAATGCAGCTAAAGGTATTTTAACAGTAAGAGGTGGAATGACATCACACGCAGCTGTTGTTGCGCGTGGTATGGGGACTTGCTGTGTATCTGGTTGTGAAGCAATTGTAATTGATGAAGAAGCTAAACTTTTTACACTTGGCGGTAAAACAATTAAAGAAGGAGATTACATTTCTTTAGATGGTTCTACAGGAAATATCTATGAGGGGCAAATACCTACTGTCGAAGCTTCTATTTCTGGAAACTTCGGTACCATTATGAAATGGACTGATGAATTTAGAGAACTTAATATAAGAACAAATGCTGATACACCAAGAGATGCTAAACAAGCTGCAGATTTTGGAGCAGAAGGTATTGGACTATGTAGAACTGAGCACATGTTCTTTGAAGCAGATAGAATTAAAGCAATGAGAGAAATGATTGTTGCAAAAACTGAAGAAGCTAGAAGAGTTGCATTAGAAAAATTATTACCAATGCAAAGAAGTGACTTTGAAGGATTGTATGAAACTATGGAAGGAAAAGCAGTAACTATTCGTTATTTAGATCCTCCTCTTCATGAATTCCTACCAACTGAAGAAAAAGATATTATTGAAATTGCAGGAGAACTTAACATTACTGTTCAAGAACTTAAAAATGTTATATCTTCATTACATGAATTCAACCCTATGATGGGGCACAGGGGTTGTAGATTAGCTGTTTCATATCCAGAAATTGCAGAAATGCAAACTAGAGCAGTAATTGAAGCTGCTATAAATGTTTCAGTTAAACATCCTGAATGGAACATTGTTCCAGAAATCATGATTCCGCTTGTTGGTGAAGTGAAAGAACTTGCATATGTTAAATCTATAGTTGTTAAAACTGCAGATGACATTATTGCAAAAAGCGATATAGACTTAAAATACAGCGTTGGTACTATGATTGAAATTCCAAGAGCAACTATTACAGCAGATGAAATAGCAGAAGAAGCAGAATTCTTTAGCTTTGGTACAAACGACCTAACTCAAATGACATTTGGATTTAGTCGTGATGATGCTGCTAAGTTCTTAGATTATTATTATCAAAAGAGCATTTATGAGCAAGATCCATTTGCAAGAATTGACAAAAATGGTGTTGGTAAGCTTGTAGAAATGGCTGTGAATTTAGGAAGAAAGACAAGGCCTGATATTAAACTAGGAATATGTGGAGAACACGGAGGAGACCCTTCTTCTATAGAATTTTGCCATAACATAGGTCTTGACTATGTGTCTTGTTCACCATTTAGAGTTCCTATAGCAAGACTTGCAGCAGCTCAAGCAGCTATAAAAAACCCTAGAAACAATTAATTTATATAATAATTTGAAAATTGATATATAATAAAAGCATAGAGTACGAAATGAAAATTTCGTACTCTATGCTTTTTATTTAAGATTAAAAACACTAAAATTATAATATCAATGTTTCTAAATATATTTTATATTTCATACTATTCTGATATGGCTTCAACTGGACAAAT
>JAQUBQ010000045.1 GCA_028686615.1 Clostridia bacterium
AGGGCCAACAGGACCACAAGGAATACAAGGTGAAATGGGTCCAACTGGAGCAACACGGATCACCATTTTCTTCAGTTTATGGTACGTTTTCAGGGTATGAAATAGGACCTTTTACAGGAAATGGCACTAATGTAGCAACAATTTTGCCAGTAACAGAGGTATCATCACAAAACACTCCAGGTGCATTTACCATGAATGGTGATGGGACAGTAACAATAAATACTCCTGGAGTATACCTTATAACATCTAGGGTGCAAGTTGCAACTCCTGGTACTGCAGCTTTTAACTTTACAATAATACACGCTGATACATCAACAGCAGTAGTAGGGTTGTCAGCTGTAGAAGATGGTGGTACGGCAACGGTAACAACTCTAACTTTTTTACAAATCGGAGATAGAGTATATAACGGTCTACCTGGTACAGCAACAGTAAATTTAATTCCGACAATAGGAGGAATTACTACACCAACATCTATGTTTACTCTAACAAAAATCAACTAAAAATATATTTAAAACTGATATTAAAAATAGAATTGATATCAGTTTTTGTTCTTGAACATATAAAAACAATTCAAGTATACTAAAAATAATTGCAAGTATGACTTAAATAAAGTATAATTCAAAGTAGAAAAGGGTGATATTATGCAAGGAAAAATATTTGTTATTGAAGGAACAGATGGAAGCGGAAAACAAACGCAAACAGAAAAGTTATATGAAAAAATAAGCAAAGAATATAATGTTTTAAAACAATCATTTCCAAATTATGTTAGTAAATCTTCAGAACTTGTAAAAATGTATTTAAATGGAGAATTTGAAAGTAAAATAGGGAACTTGGATGCGTTTCAAGCTTCGGTGTTATATGCAGTGGATAGAATGGTAACATATGAGTTAGAATTAAAGGAAAAGTTAATAGATGGAAATATAATAATTTTTGACAGGTATACTACATCAAATGCTTATCATCAAGCATGTAAAATCAAAAACCCTGCCAAAAGAGACGAATTCTTAGAATGGTTATATGATTTTGAATTTAATATGTTAAAACTTCCAAAACCTAATAAAGTAATATTTTTGGACATGCCATATGAAAAAAGTAAGGAGTTAAGGGAAGGAAGAGCATTGAAAACAGGAACAAAAAATGACATACATGAGCAAAATGAAGAATATATGAAAGAAGCATATAAGGTTGGTATAGAAACTGCAAATAAACTTGGATGGAAAAAAATATCTTGTGTTGATAATAATGGAAAAATAAAATCAATTGAAGAAATACATGAAGAAATATTAAAAGAAGTAAAAAAAGAATTGTAAAGTATTATTAAAAACAAAATTGGAAGAAGGAGAAAGAAATGTTAATAGCAAATGATCTATATAAAAGATTTGCAGAGGTAAGAGCAGTAAATGGAGTAAGTTTTAAACTTGGAAAAGGTACAATATTGGGGGTTTTAGGTAAAAATGGAGCAGGTAAATCTACTATTTTCAGAATAATATTAGGAATTCTTGAAGCAGATAAAGGAAGTTATACATTAGACTCAAAAAAATATAACTTAACAGATAGTAAAAAAATAGGTTTTTTACCAGAAGAAGGAAGTTTATCACATGAATTAACGGTATATGAGCAGTTGAGTTTTTACGGAAGTTTAAAAGAGATGTCTGAAGATATGATTTTAGAATCGACAATCAAATGGTTAAAAAAATTTGATATTGTTGATTATATGAATAAAAGAATAAAAGAATTAAGTAAGGGTAATAGGCAAAGAATACAGTTCATAGTTTCAGTTCTTCATGATCCTGAATATTTAATCCTTGATGAACCATTTTCAGGAGTAGATCCATTAGGAGTAGAACTATTTAAAGAAATACTTTTAGAACTTAAAAAAGAAGGTAAAGCAATAATATTTTCTTCTCATAGAATGGAACATGTCGAACTCTTTTGTGATGATATATTGTTAATTGATGAAGGAATAACATTGTGTTATGGCAATTTAGAGGAAATAAAAGAAAAATATCCTAAACAAAAACTTGTTATAAAGGAAAACAAAAATAAAATAGAAAAAATATTATCAACAAAAGACATAGAAAAATATAAAAAGATAAATAAAGGTGAAAATATAAAGGTTGAAAAATTATCATTAAACGATATATTTATAGATAAAGTAGGTGAACATGATGATAAATAAAAATAGTATGAGAATTGCAAAGTTTAGTTTTATGAATGCATTGAAAAGTAAGGGATTTATAATATACAATATATTAATTTTAACGGTAATTATTATTGCAGCTAACTTTACAACAGTACGAGATGTTTTTAAAAGATATGATATGTTTAAAGGAAAAATATATGAGGTAGAGATATTTGATGAAAACAATTATTTAAAAGAACCATTAAAAGAAGCCCTTAATGTGGATTATGTGGGTAAGATAGAAGAAATATCCACTAACATTGAATATGATAAAGAGGATCTTAAAAAAGAAAAAATAATTATTAAAGTATTGAAAAAAGAAAATAAAATACATATAGAAGTAGTTTCTAAAGAAGCAGCAGATGGAAAGATATACTCTTTAATATCTGTAGTTGCAAAAAATGTTAGAAATGATGCTATTGAAACTAAATATGGAATTAGTAAAGAGGATATAGAAGAATATAATTCAGAAGTGCTAGTAGAAAAAAGGATCCTAGATACTGACAGCATAATAGACACAGATTACTTTATGGTAAAAACTGTAATGATAATGATAATCTATGGTTTAATAATATTTGGAACATCTACGGTAGCTTCACAAATAGGGAATGAAAAGACATCAAAAAGTGCAGAATACATTTTTACATCAGTAACCGCAAAAGAATATCTAAATGGAAAAGTATTGGGTGCAAACTTAAAAACAATAGCTAATATGGCTTTAATGATACTATACTTCATAATTGGAATGTTAATAAATAGTTTAATTATGAAGTGGTTTAATATGACGCCAAATGTAACCCCTGTAGGGGAAACTGAAGAAATGGTAACAATGATGTTAGGTTTTGATATTAAAACTATAAAATACATATTATTATCATTTGGATATATATTGCTTACATCAACATTTTTATCATACATACAAGCAGGGATGACAGCAAAAGTTAAAAGTATAAATGAAATGGACAATTCTTTATCAATGACTTTTACTATAATAATAGTAGCTTATATGGTTGGAATGGCAACATCAGAAATGAACAACATATTTACTAAAATAATTTCCAATATTCCAGTGTTTTCAATGTTTGTAATGCCTACCAATTATTTAAACGGTGTAGCTACAATATGGAGTATATTCCTTTCATTAATAATTTTAGTGATATCTATATTTATTGCAATGCATATAATAAGTAAGAAATTCAAACAAGATATATTAGATTTGGGGCCTAGAAAAGAAGAAAAGAGGGATGAATCAAAAGAAATATTAGATGAAGAACTAAAAAAGATAAAAAAGAATGAGATGTCAAGATTTATTACTAGTATATCCATAAGTATGTTATTACTTATTCTTGTCCAAGTGCTATCTGGTTTTGTTTTAATGTTTTTCATGAATAAAATAACAGTAATTATGAACACATTGATTTTATCAGTTGTATTTATATTATCATTTTTAGTAGCGACCTTTTCGCTTAAGGGCTTCTTGAATGTTTCAAACAGTAAAAGGGAAAAAAGAGAGAGCAATAAAAAGGCAAATATACTTAAATGGGTTATGATGTCGTTGCCTGTGATGTATGTATCTTCATGGCTAGTAGAACTTTTAATTGATAAAATAGATATTAATCCAACGTTACTTGAGAATGCACTTTTTTTTGATAGAACATGGATTGGAATGATACTCTTCTTTATACAAATAGCAATACTACCTGCAATATTTGAGGAAATACTATTTAGAAAAGTCATGCTAAATGGAAGTAAAAAATATGGAACATGGTTTGCTATTGTATTTACATCAATAATGTTTGGGCTTATACATATGAACATACCACAAGCTATAAATGCAATAATCATAGGAATATTGTTTGCATATCTAACGATAAAAACAGGAACTATAATCCCTGCAATGGTATTACATTTAATAAACAATGGAACACAGGCGCTCCTTATTCTTTCAGAAGGAAGAAGAATGTTTTCTCTAGTAGAGTGGGGTTATATAGGAATAACCATTATTGGAGCAATAATACTACTTTTCAATCTTTTTAAAAATAGAAAGCAATTTAAAATGGAAAGTAAAGTGAAAACAGACATTAGACTAAATAGCATATTTAAAAATTATTATATGATGATTTTTATTATTGTAGTACTAGTTATGTTTTGTTTATAAAATTAATTTAAATAGATAAAAGGCCTCTGAAATAGAGGCTTTCATCTGTTTATGGCAATAAAAAAAGAAGCCTAAGACTTCTTAAAACTATTTGCTTATTTTTTTAGCCATTTTAGATATTTTTCTAGATGCAGTGTTTTTCTTTAAAACACCTTTTGACCATGCTTTATCAACAGCGCTAGAAGCTTGGTTATATAATTCATTTAGATTCTTATCACCATTTTCCACTCCTGCTTCAAAAACTTTAATAGCATCTTTATATTGCTTCTTTACAATTTTATTATCAACTGCTTTTGAAGCATTTGATTTAACTCTTTTTTTAGCCGATTTAATATTAGGCATTGTTTGCACCTCCTCATTTCCGAAATCATTTTTACAAAAAACATTTTAACATAACTTTTGGTTAAAATCAAGTAAAGATTATTAAAAACTAAAAAAGCAAGAACAAGAAAATATTCTGTTATCTTTTTTAAAAATTAAAATCTTATAAAAAGCTTTACAAGTAAAAAGTGGAGTGGTAGAATAATGTCAAATAAAATATGTAATAGGAAGATAATTTTGAACAGTAAAAAGTATAATTACGAAAGGACGGTATATAAATGTGAAAAAGAAAAAAAGAGCTAGTTATAGTTATTGAAGGACATATGGAAGATATAGCAGAAGAAGTCTGGAATGGAGTTAAGAATATTTATAATTAGGAGGACAAAAAATGTCAAAGTTTGATCTCGAATATGCAAACCTTTGTAATAAAATAAAAACAGAAGGTGTATATTGTAAGAATCGTACAGGTATAAATACCTATTCAATATCGCCACACATTATGAAAATTAATTTGCAAGAAGAATTTCCTATCTTAACAATAAAAAAGGTTGCATTTAAAAGTGCAATAAATGAAATTTTATGGATTTACCAAGAAAAATCAAATAATGTTGCAAGACTTAGAGAACGTGGGAGCAAAATTTGGAACGAATGGGAGATTGAAGAAGATGGAACATATAGAGGCAAGGACTTTGGTGAAGAGTGGGCAGGCACGATAGGAACAGCTTATGGTTGGATTGTTGATAAATATGATATGGTAAACGAATTAATTAATAAAATAAGGACAAATCCAGATGATAGAAGAATGATAATGAGTTTATGGCAAAATGAATATTTAGAAACGGCATCACTTCCATCTTGCGTTTGGAGCACTACATGGAGAGTTTTAGATGGAAAATTAAATGTAATTGTAAATCAGCGTTCTTGTGATGTCGCATTAGGATTACCTTTTAATGTTTCCCAATATGCAGTTCTTGCAAACATAATAGCACAAATAACTGGATATAAACCCGGCATGATGACGTGGGTGATTTCAGATGCGCATATTTATGAAAATCACATTGAAGGAATAGACATTCAACTTTCTAGAATAAATGATGCACATCCTGCTCCTAAACTTTGGATTAATCCTGATATAAGAGAATTTGACCAAATAAGTACTTCAAAAGAATTACCAGATATTAAGTTAATAGATTATAAACATCATGCTCCCGTTAAAATGGAGGTCGCGATATGATTAAAATGATAGCTGCAGTTGGCAAAAATGGTGAGATCGGTAAGGATGGAAATCTAATATGGCATTTACCAGGAGATTTAAAGTTTTTTAAAGAAATGACTATAGGGACTACAATTGTTATGGGAAGAAAAACTTTTAATTCTCTACCTGGAAAATTAAAAGAAAGAGAGCATGTGGTTTTATCTGTAAATAATAATTTTAATAAGGATACAAATGATATAAAAGTATTTAAAGACATGGAAGAATTAAAAGAATGGGTAAAACTAAAAGGTGAGACAGAAGATGTTTTCATCATTGGAGGGGCATCGTTATACAATGCTTTTATTGCTATTGCAGAAGAATTAGTTATTACAGAAATTAAAGCAGAAGACAATGATGCAGATACCTTTTTCCCTGATATAGAAAAAGAAAAGTTTGAAAAAAAGACATTATCTGTGAATATGGAGAATGGAATAATGTATAAACATGTTTTATATACAAGAAAATAATAAAAAAGCACCTTCGAAAAAACGAAGGTGCTACTTTTGTACAACACTAAATAAAAGAATTAATTATTTTTGAACGCAATATTACAAGTTTATTTACATAATGTAACTTTTTAACTAAACTATTGACAAAAAAACCCATTTATTATATAAAAATAAATGGAGGTGTGTTATATGAGAAAAAAGGGGATAAGTTTAATAGTACTAGTAATTACAATTATAATTATGATAATATTAGCTAGTGCTATTATAATTTCAGTTATGAATTCTGATATTATTTCAAGCAGTAAACAAGGAGTTATAAAGAATGATATAGCAACGATAAAAGAAAACGTTAACGTATTAAAAGCAAGGAGGCTGTTATATCCAGATGATGCAGTAAGTTTTAGCAGCATTATACCAGATAAATATAAAGGTAAGATTATAATTGATGAATTCACTGGAAAAATAATAAATATATCAGAAGGGGAAGACCAAGCTTTTGATAAAGCAATGGCAGAAATGGATATAAGTGAATCAACAGAATATGTTAAAGTAACAAATTGGTCTGAGCTTTTGTCAGCTATAGAAAGTAATGAAGAAGCTAAAATAATATTAATGGACGATATTACTTTGACAGGGCAAGTAGAGCCTATACCATATTTTAATGGGACACTAGAAGGAAATTATAAATCAATAAATAATTTAATGATAGAGAGTATTGAAGAGTATGATGCTAGTACCTCTGTGAACTATGTATATTCAGCAGCATTATTTAAAGGATTGGATTCAGATGGTGTTATAACAAACCTAACTATTAATAATGCTAATGTTAAAGGATATGCGGCAACTGGTATATTTGCAGGAATAAATATCGGAAGTATAGTAAATTGTAAAGTATCGGGTAAAGTAGAAGGAGCTTCTTCGGTAACAGGAGGTATTACTGGATATAATGTAGGAGTAATTGTTAATTGTTCAGGTGAAAATATAAACATAATTGGAAGCTCATATACTGGAGGAATAGCAGGATATGCAACAGGCAGCATATATAACTGTAATGCTTCGATGGCAAATGTAACATCAACATCACCTGTTGCTGGTGGATTTATAGGGGCTGCTGAAGGACCAGCGGTTATAAAAGATTGTAATATGCAAGGAACAGTAAAAGGACAATTAGTCACAGGAGGTTTTGCGGGGCTTGCTGTAGCTTCTGCGGTTGTTCAAAACTGTAATGTTAAAGGAACAGTAGAAGGACAACAATCTACAGGAGGGTTTGTTGGACAAGTCAATAATGGAGGAATTGTTAGAAAGTCATATGCAAATGTTGACGTAACTGCAAAAAGTGACTGGGGTGGAGGTTTCGCGGGTTCAAACCATACAAATAGCATAATAAGCAAATGTTATTCAACGGGTACTGTTAAAGGGACAAACAATGTAGGAGGTTTTGTTGGTATAAATACAACCACATCAAATATAATTGATAGTTATGCTACGGGAGATGTTACAGCAACTGGTGTTAGAGTAGGAGGTTTCTGTGGAAGAAATAACACAGCAAGTATAATTAAAAACAGTATTTCAACTGGCAAGGTTACAAGTTCATCAACGTCTAATATAGGAGCTTTCGTAGGGCTTAGTTCAACTGATTCAGGGTATTCACATTTAGGCACATCTATGGTAGATAATTGCTATTATAATACTGATACAGCAAATCAAGCAAATGGTAATGGAGGATACAATGGAATCATGGATCTTAAAGGATTAACAAATAGTAGTATGAAACTACA
>JAQUBQ010000006.1 GCA_028686615.1 Clostridia bacterium
AAACAATATAACTTATCCGCACCTTCTGTTCTACTAACTTCTTTAATTTGTCCAACAATTAATTTCACTTTATCTAATTCATCGATTGTAATTAATCCATCTGTTTTTATTTCTTCCTTATTTTCTTCCACTTTTTCTTTTCCTTTTCCAATCTTCTCTTTTATTTCTTCTATTTTTTTAGCTTCATCTAGTCTTTCAAATAACGGTTTTGCTATACAAACTTTAGTTCCTGATATATATTTACCAATTTTTAAATCTTTTATTTGATTATTGCTACTACTTATATATTCAAATATCTTATCAGCTGTAGCAGGCATAATTGGGCTTATCATAATTCCAATTATTCGAATAACCTCAATCAAATTGTATAGCACTGTTTTCAGTCTATCTTTATTTTCTTCCTTAGCCAAAATCCATGGTGTTGTTTCATCAATGTATTTATTACATCTTCTAACTAATGACCATATTTCGTGTATTGCTTCTTGTATTTTATATGTATTCATTTTTTTGTTAAAATTATTAATAGCTTTATTTGTACATTCGCTTAATTCCTTATCATATGAATCATTAATTCCTTTGTTTTCCACAATACCATCAAAATATTTATTACTCATTGCAACCGTTCTGTTTACCAAGTTACCTAAAGTATTTGCAAGTTCCGAATTGTATTTTGATATAATATTTTCATATGTTATTGAGCCATCTTGAGCATATGGCATTTCACTTAATACATAAAAGCGTGTGGCATCAATTCCAAACAATTCTACTAAATCATCTGCATATATAACATTACCTTTAGATTTACTCATTTTATCATCAGCAAATAATAACCATCCATGTGCATATATCTGTTTAGGCAATGGTTCACCAAGTGCCATTAACATTATAGGCCAATAAATCATATGAAATCTCAGTATATCTTTTCCTATAACTTGTAAATCAGCTGGCCAATATTTTTCATACTTTTCATCTTTTTTATCTAATTCATAACCTAGTCCTGTTATATAATTTGACAAGGCATCTATCCATACATAAACTACATGCCCTGGATCAAATTCAACTGGAACTCCCCATGCAAAAGACGTTCTAGATACACACAAATCTTGTAAACCTGGTTTAATAAAATTATTAATTATCTCTTTTCTTCTTGCTTCTGGTTCAATAAACGTTGGGTTGTCTTCAATATGTTTTATTAGTTTATTTGCATACTTGCTTAATTTTAAAAAATAAGCTTCCTCTCTTGCTTGTTCTAATGGTCTTCCACAATCAGGGCAATTTCCTTCTTCAAGCTGAGATTCTGTAAAAAACGATTCACAAGGAGTACAATACCACCCTTCATAAAAACCTTTATAAATATCACCTTGATCATATAGCCTTTTAAATATCTTATTTACTGTTTCTTTGTGTTTTATTTCAGTTGTTCTAATAAATCTATCATAACTAGTTCCAACTAAATCCCATATTCTTTTTATTTCTTCCGCAACACCGTCTACATATTCTTGTGGTTCTTTCCCTGATCCTTTAGCAAGTTCTTGTATTTTTTGGCCATGTTCGTCTGTTCCGGTCATAAAATATACATCATATCCTTGCATTCTTTTATATCTTGCTACTGCATCAGCAAAAATAGCCTCATAGGTATTTCCTATATGAGGTTTTACTGAAGCATAGGCTATCGCTGTTGTTATATAAAATTTTTCTTTTTCTTCCTTCATGGTTATTCCTCCTAAGATTGATTTTTCTAATAGAATTATTATCTCATACGATGTGTTGTTTGTCAAACAAAAAAAGCAAGTAAAAACCCACATCTTCTGTGGGTTTTAGTCATTATTATATTCTATTATTGCAGTTGCAGTTGCATATTCTTTAATATGAGAAATGCTTACATCAATTTTAACTTTTCCTGTTCCCATTAATTTATTAATATCATGGTCGTGTATTACAACATATGGTCTGTCTTTATTGCTTTTATCATTCCCCACTTCGATCTCGAATAAATTTAAATCTTCTTTTATCTTTGACAAAGCTTTATATATAGCTTCCTTTGCAGCAAATCTTCCAGCAAAGTATTCGTAAAGTGTTTTTTCCCCCTTGTTTTGTGCTTCATTAATTTCATTTTTGGTGTACACTTTTTCTTTAAATCCCTCTGTGTTCTGTATTGCTTGTTTTATTCTATCTACTTCTATTATATCTGTTCCACAATAATGCATCTCTTTATCCTTTCTTATACACATTCTTAACATCTTCTATGTTTATACATAGTATATATGAAAAGAATTTATTTTACAATAATTTTTATATATTAAAAATTATTTAATATACTCTTGATTTTTAATATTTATAATGTTATAATATCTTTCGTATCGGGATGTAGCGCAATTGGTAGCGCACGTGGTTTGGGACCATGGGGTTGCAGGTTCAAGTCCTGTCATTCCGACCATTATAAAAGTCAATCAAAAAACACAGAGTAAAACATATATGAAACCGTTGGGAATAAATAAATTCTCACGGTTTTTGTTTTTGCTTCTAAATTTTTGACATATTGACATGTGTGTTAAAATATAAGAGAGAGGTAAAATTAATTGGGAAATTTACAAAAAAATTTAGAAATAGTAAAAACAATTAGTAATACGATTAAAAAGTTAAAAAATATTACGTGGATCCTCACAGGAAGTACAGCATTAGCACTGCAAGGAGTAAATGTACCTGTTAATGATATTGATATTATAACTGATGAGATAAGTGGTAGAAATTTAGATGAATCATTATCTGATTACTGTATTCAGAAGTATATTTATTCTTCAAACGATAAATATCAATCATACTATGGAATTTATAGAATAAATGATGTAAAAGTAGAAATTATGGGGAATTTTCAATATAAGTTAAAAGATGGAAATTGGTCAAAAGAAAATCATTTACACGAAGTTAAATTTTATAATTATAACAATACTCTAATTCCTATTTTAAGTTTAGAGCAAGAACTTGAAGAATATTATAATACTGGAAAAACTAATACCGCAGAAAAAATTGAAGGATTTTTAAAAAATAACAAGTAAAAATAAAAATTTGGAAATCCCCTTTCCTTCCGGACCAAAGTGAGGCTTTTAGCCTCTTTTTTGTTTGTATTTGAGTATAGCATTATTCTCTATAAGCTTATTTATAATATGTTGTATGTATTTTAAGATTTACTGGCATTGCGTTAATTATTGCATTAAAAAATGAGGTAAGGATAATTTAATTATCCTTACCCCCAGCTTTTTACATTGAGCCTAAAACACATTTTTCTAAAATATTTAAAAGCTTTTATTAATTCTTATTTACAGTTTCTTGGCATAAGTCATAGAAATTACCATCGTTTCTAATTCCTACTATAGTACCACCGCCACCAAATCCGCCAGTTGCTGCAGCATTTGTAATTTTTACAACATTACTAACATTAGATATTTTACCTTCTGCTTTATAATCACCTTTTGTGAAAGAATCTTCTAAATTTAACCATTCCACCGTTCCATCGGTCATCAAAAAGAATACTGCAGGAATAGTGATACCTTGCCCCCATCCTGAAATAAATATTGTTGCTACTTTACTAACATCTATTCCGGTTACCTCATAAGATTTATATAATTCCAAATTTAGATTATCATATGCATCTTTAAGTTCTGAATTATTAACACCAACATATATTTTTCCATTTTCTTTTCCTCCATAAACCCCATGGTTATAATTAAGGCTAGACCATGAATATTTTGCATAATTATTGTTTAGACACTTTTTGTTTTCCAAATCAATTGTAACATTATTGTTTACATTGTCTCCTGAAGATACTGCAGGCTTGCTCTCATTTCTTTCGGGTTCTTTCGTTTTCTCTTCCTTTATAATATCTTCATCTTCCTTTACCTCATTGCCAAAACCAGCAGAAATGTCTGTTTTTTGAGAAGCATTATCTAAGTCCTCAATTTTATCTGAATTAATACTAAATATTCCAAGAGCAAATGCAAAGGCAACTCCAACTAAAGCTATAAAGAAGAATATCATAAGACCTAATATTACATTGTATTTCTTATCCTTTTCCATGTATTTCACCTCTTTTCTCTTATTTTCTAAATACAATATATAACAACAGAAAAGAATTATCAAGTGAATAACATAAAGAAAACCCATCATTTTTAAACCAATTAACTCTTTGTACTTAGCTCTTTAACAAAAACATTTCCTTATCTTCAATCATTTTTAAATGAAAAAGACTTAAAACTTGTTATATACAAGCTTTAAGTCTTTTTCTTTAACTTATCTAGTAGGTAACTTTTCCCACAAAATATAAAGTTCTCTTGGAATTGGTTTATTAATTAATATTTCTCCTAATTCATTGAGCACTGCTGGAATCATACGCGTAATACATGTTGATTTCTCATTACAATTCTCTTTAAACGTTATTATTAAATCATCTACCGCTCCATTTTGGTTTTTTTTAGGTATGTTTTCATTGTGTAAATGTACTTTCCCTTTTTCATCTATTTTACATACATGATTTAAAAGTTTCTCTTCTTTATATCCGCTTACATAATGATTTCCCATTTTCACCCATGTTTGTTCCAGATATTTTATGGAGCTTTGCCGTTCCTCTGCACAACTTGCACAAACAAGTGGATTTGTCTCACCATTTGGGCGCCATAATTTTACTCCTTTTTTTCCGCAAATAGAACATTCATAGTTTTTATTCATAACATCCTCCTATAATCATTTTTCGGGTTTAATGTCTTTAAGTTTTAAGCCATTTTAAAAATTAATATTTTTTATTATATCATATTTTCAAACAGTTTTAAAGTCCTTATATTTAGTTCCTCACTACTTTACCTATAAATTTCTATTCCATCTATCTATATTTTAAATAAGTTTGTACTTATATATTTTTCTCCCCTATCTGGGAAGACAACAACTACTACACCCTCCTCTATTTCTTTTATTACTTTTAGTGCTGCAAGCATAGCAGCTCCGCTACTCATTCCTACAAATATACCTTCTTCTTTTACAATCCTTCTTGTCATTTCAAAAGCTTCTTCCGATTCAATTAAAATACTTTGACTTATTTCTTCTTTATGATATATTTCTGGGACTATTGCTTCTTCCATGTTTTTAAGTCCTTGGATATAATGACCTTTTACTGGATGTGCTTCAATAACTTTTATATTTGGATTTTTTTCTTTTAATTTCTTTCCTATTCCCATTATTGTACCTGATGTTCCAAGAGAAGAAACAAAGTGTGTAATCCTTCCTTTTGTTTGTTTCCATATTTCTTCTGCTGTATTACTATAGTGTGCTAACTTGTTATATTCATTTGAAAATTGATTTGGATTAAAGTATTGGTCTGGTTTCTTTTTAATCATCTCTTTAACTTTTAATATTGCTCCATCTGTACCGAGTTTTGGATTAGTAAGTATTATCTCTCCTCCAAATGCTTTTATCATTTTCTGCCTTTCTATTGATACTGCTGAACTCATAACAATTTGTACTTTATATCCTTTTACCGCGCCTATCATTGCAAGACCTATTCCAGTATTTCCAGATGTTGCTTCTATTATTATTTTGTTTCCACATAAACTTCCATCTTTTTCTGCCTGTTCTATCATTTTGAGTGCTATTCTATCTTTAATACTTCCTGTTGGATTGAATCCTTCTACCTTTGCGTATAATTCCACTTTATCCTTTGTATTTATTTTATTTATTCTTACTAAAGGCGTATGCCCTATAGATTCTAAAATATTATTAAACATTACTTTCCCCCTTTATTCATTATATTAACTTTTTATTAATATGTTTATTATGTTTGGGGCAATATAACATAAACACCCGTATAAAATTGCAACAGCCCAGTACATCTGCAAGTGTTTGTTTGACTTCCTTTGGTTTGTTTTCCTTTTATGCATAATATTATATAGTTGTGGTGTGGATTTTGAGGTGATTTTAAATGTCTTCAGTAGTAAATGGAAAAGATTTAGGTATTAGAATTCGTAAAGCAAGAAAAGAAAAAGAACTTACACAATTTGCTTTAGCCGAAGAAGTTGGAGTGTCTTCAAACTTTTTAGGAGATGTAGAAAGAGGAATAAAATCTCCAAGTTTAGATACAATCGTGTGTATTGCAAATGTTTTGGATGTAAGTCTTGATTATTTGTTATTTGAATCTTTATCATATATAAATGTTAAAGAAGATCCCGAAATATATGTTACTGATAAGCAACTTACTATATTAAAGGGAATGATTAAAACTATAAAAGATACTTTTGTAGATTAATAATATATATTAATAAAACAAAGATATAATTCTTTGTTTTTTATTTTTATAATTTTAATTTTATATGTGTACTTTAAAAACAACTTTTTGACTACTTTATATCGTAAAATATTAAATTTAAATTGACTTGTGAAGCAATTTATAATATTATTCTTTTGTTCATATTAAATTGATAAGGAGGAACACAAATGTTGAGATTTTCTATAATAATTCCAAATTATAATAAAGAAAAATATATAAAAAAATGTTTAGATAGTATTGTAACTCAAACTCTAGATAAATCTAAATACGAGATTATTTTAATAGATGATGGTAGTACTGATAACAGTCTAGACATTATAAAGGAATATGATGTTAAACTTCTACGTACACATAGATTAAGAGCAGGAGGTGCACGTAATAAAGGTTTAGATAATGCTCTTGGTGAATATATCATATTTATTGATAGTGATGATTACCTATCTAATAATGACGTGCTAGAAAAACTAGATAATAAAATTAACGGCGAAGATATAATCTATTTAAATTTTACTAAAATAGACTTTGACGGTTCTTCAAAATTAATGTCATATAACAAAGATAGCTTAAACGATAAAATAGCTAGAAGTAGATTTTTAGGACCACCCTCAAAGTGTTTTAAAAACAATATTTTAAATGATATAAGATTTGTAGAAAAAAGCACTTACGAGGATGTGTCTTTTACTTTAAATGCTTTATGTGAATGTAAAAGCGAAGCTTATTTTGAAGAGAGCTTTTATAATTATATCAAAGTTGATAATAGTCTTACTACTGAAGCCGTTGGAGCAAAACAGATGACAGATTTGATAATACAAATTACCAGCTTATATTATTTATGCGAGGATTATCCTCAGTATAAAAAAAGTTTGTTATTCAGAATAGAAAATGATAAATTAAAGGAAAGACTTGATATATTAAATACCCTTATCAAGACTGGGAAAAACACCTTTAGAGAACATTTTCCTATAATAAAGTAAGGGGGATTTCTATGAACATACTTATAAAAGCATATTCAGGAATAAATTTTGGTGATGATTTGTTTATTGCTTCTATTTGCAAAAGATATGAACAACATCAGTTTACATTATCTGCTGAATATAAATATGTTGAAATATTTAAACACATTAAAAATTTAAGCATAAATGTTTGTGCTTATTGTGATATAAAAGAAAACGATCTAAAACTTGCTAAAAATTCAGATCTTGTTGTTTATGTTGGTGGTTCAATATTTATTGAACATAATAAAGATAGTTTAAATAAAACAAAATATTTAAAAGAATTAATCGATACTAATAATAATTTTTATGTGGTGGGAGCAAACTTTGGCCCATTCAAAAGTAAGGAGTACTATGACTATGTTAAAAACGAAACAATAAGGCATACAAAAGGAATTTGTTTTAGAGATACTTATTCATATAACTTATTTAAGGATTGTGATAATGTCATGCATGCTCCTGATGTTATATTTGGTTTAGATGTAAATTCTTCTTTAGAAAAAGAAAAATCAATAGGCATCTCTGTGATACATCATTTAGAGAGGGAAAGCATTCTCCCTTTTTATAATCAATATATTGAAAAATTAAAAGAAATAATATACCATTTTATTGATATGGATTATAAAATAAACTTACTAGGATTTTGTTCTAAAGAAAAAGACAATATAGCTATTGAAAATTTATTAAATGAGCTTGACCCTTCATGTGCAAAAAACATTTCAGTATATAATTATAACGGTAATATTAAAGAATTTTTGGAGGTATTAAATAAACAAGAATACTTGATAGCTACAAGATTCCATAGTATGATATTAGGACTTAAACTAGGTGCGAAATTATTGACAATTTGCTATAGTGATAAAACTACAAACGCTATAAAAGACATGAATATAAACATGAAATATTATAAATTAGAAAATGTCGATAAATTAAAAGTTGAAGATATCATAAAGGAAAAGAAACTTAATGTACAACATCTAATTGACAAATCTCATTTACAATTTAAATTTTTAGATGAAATTTTAATAAGTGATTAATTAAGTGCAAGTAATTAAATTACTTGCACTCAGTTTTTATATTAATTTTTTTATTTATTATTTTACTCATTTAATAATTCGTTCCACAAGCATAATGTCTCTTCATTTGAATAATTATAATCCTTTAGATTATGTTTTAATCTTCTTTTGTGAGATAACATATAATCTATATTGTATTTATAACTAGACACATTATTTCTACTTAAAATAATTCCATTTTTATAATTAACTTGTTCATAAGCAACATCAAAATCTGTTACTATACAAGGTACTCCCAATAATTTTGCTTCTGTAATTGTAAGCCCCCATGTTTCATCATCACTTAATAAAACTAAATAATCACACTTTTTAATTATATTATATGGATTATCTAAAAATCCCATAAAAACAAAGTTCTCTTTAAACTCATCAAATTTATGTATTATTTCATTTTCTATATCCTTATAATAATTGCTTCCTACTATAAACCATTTAAAGTCCACATTTGCTTCTCTTAAAAGCCTTGCTAAGTGTAATTTTCTATCAAAACCCTTTTTAGGAGAAAGTCTACTGACAGTAACTATATTAAGTGTTTTAGATGTTTTCAAGTCAATTGGTTCTTCTGCTAGTTTTAATATTTCATCTACATTTAGAATGTTATAAATAACTTCTATTTTATCTTTTACATTCTCATAATAATCTTGTTGCTTAATTATATTTTCTGTAGATTCGCTAACAACTATAATCTTGTCACACATTTCACAATGTTCAAGACTTGAAAGTATTGACTCCCCTCTAGAGCCAAAATGATGAAACCATAAATAAGTGTTTTTTCTTAATATGTTTTTTGCTTCATCGAATGAGGTTATATATGGAGAACAATTTATTAAAGTATCCACTTTTATTGGTTTATTTACTTTTACTACTTTAGCATATTCTTCATATCTTGTTAATAAGGATTTGTCGGAGGTATCATCAGTGTATCCTATATAAATATCATAATTTTTTAAAAGTTTTATTAAATTTAAAATTGCAATTTCTGTACCGCCCATATAAAACATGGGTCTAAAAAACATAATCTTTTTTTTCATTATGCCTCCCTTCAAAAATAAACCATGCGAATAGATTAACATAAAAGAGAAAAAAAGTCAATGATTAATGCTTTTTCTTCCGGCAGTTTTTAGTTTCTTTACTATTGTTTTCTTTTTGTTTTATGTCAATTACAAACATCATTCCCACTTGTTTATATTTTATAATAACTAAATTTTAATTATTATAATTTAAAAACAAAAAATACACTACTCTAAAAGTAATGCATCATTTATTATCCTATTTTTAATATATCTCCAATTCTATATAAGTTGCTGCCTTGCGTAAAAACCTCCTGTTTTTATTAGACACCGAAAAAGTTTATACTATTTTTATATACCCTTTTTGCTAATCCTTCTGAATCTATCTGTTTTATTTCTGCAACCTTCTCTATGACGTGCTTTATATATCTAGATTCATTTCTTTTTCCTCTTTGTGGAACTGGAGATAAGTA
Organism: Clostridia bacterium; assembly: GCA_028686615.1. GTDB lineage: Bacteria > Bacillota > Clostridia > TANB77 > CAG-465 > CALXJE01. The sequence goes on from JAQUBQ010000006.1 coordinate 9,862, forward strand.
TGGGGCATCTGTCTCGAAAAGCATTTGACTAACTGGAATTTTTTTTATAATCTCAAGACTTTTCTCATTTCTATTATATGTAATGTTTCCACCTATACCTATCATATATTTCCTTTCAATTATAAGTTTAGTAAGTAATTCTGATGGCTGAAAGCAGTGAAAAGCTATCTTGTTATCCCTATATTCCTCACTTTTTATAATATTATACATATCTTCTGCTGCATCCCTGCAATGAATTACAATTGGTTTTTTATATTTTTGTGCTATTTTCAGCTGTTTATTAAATAATTTCTTTTGGTCTTCTTTGTTTTCCTTAGTATAATAATAATCCAAACCAATTTCTCCTATTGCCACAAATTTTTTATCAGTTGATTTTTCTTGTATAATCTTTTCTAATTCTTCTACATCCGTTGATGTAACATTTGATGCACTTTCAGGATGAATTCCAATAGCATAATATATGTTGTCATATTTTGCTGATAATTTGATTGCTTCTTTAGAACTCTTAATATCAAAAGATGCATTAATTATCTTTTCTACTCCTTCTTTAGTACCTTGTTTTATTACTTCATCTAAATCTTTTTTATATCTTTCATCATCATAATGTGCATGTGTATCAAATATTCTATATTTTTTTTGCATTTTTTCACCCTATTTCTTTGTAGGAAGAGTAATAATAACTTCTGTACCCTTACCTTGTTCACTCTTTATGTCAATAGTACCATTGTTTTTATCAATAATTTCTTTTACAATTGATAATCCGGAGGCCAGTTCCTCCCATTCCCCTGGTTCTTGCTTTATCTACCCTATAGAATCTTTCAAATATTCTGTCTAAATCTTTCTTTGGTATTCCTATTCCATTATCAACTACTTTTATATATGCTTTCCCTGGTATGCTTCCTACATAAACTATAATTTCTCCTCCATCTTTAGTGTATTTTATACTATTGCTGACAATATTTACAATTACTTGCTCAATAGAATCTTTATCACCATAAATTGGAGCTGGTACCATATTTACAATACATTTAAGTGCATGCCTTTTTTGTTCTGCAACGAAACTTAACTTCTCAACTATTTCTTTTGCTAAATCATCTAAGTTAAATTTAGCTGAATTAAACTTGTTCATTTTATAATCAAATCTAGAAAGTTTTAGCAAATCTGCAACTAGCCTATCCATTCTATTCGCTTCATTATTTATCACCTTAATAAATTTTTCTTTTTCACTGTCTGATAATCCCCCTTCTAAAATGGTCTCTGAATATCCCTTAATGGATGTTAATGGAGTTTTTAGTTCATGAGAGACATTTGCCACAAATTCTTTTCTCATATTATCTAATTTTATTGTTTCAGTAATATTTTTGGCTATCATTATTACTCCCATAGGCATTAACTTATCACTATGGTATGGAACAAACACCATATTAATTTCACTTTCATTGATTTTTATTTGTTGTTCCATTCTTTTATAGTTGGGTAAATACATGATTTTTTCAAAATCTATTCTAATTCCTACTTTTTTCATTACTTTATCATATGTATCTTCTTTTTCAGTCAGTCCCATCAACTTTATAGCAGACTTATTTATATGAATAACCTGCTTGTTTACAGAATATGCTATAACACCATCTGCCATATGTTCAAGGATAATTTCAGTTTTACTCTCTTGACTATCTAAATAAAAATTTTTCTTTGTAATCATTTCTATCATTTCGTTAAAAGTTCCTACAAATTCTTCTATTTCTTTTGCTTTTGTTTCTTCAAGTAACACCTTTCTACTAATATTATTCACTTTACCTGCAATAAGGTTTTGCATTATCTTTTGCATTCTTTTCATAGGATATGATACGTTTCTTGATATCATTGATGATATCATAATGCTCACTAAAAGCAACACACCAATTGTTAAAACAATTAGTGTGTCAAAAGCAAATTCAGGTTTTCCTATGTGCCTATATGACACTAATAACATTGTAACTAATGATGATATCAAAACTAGCGATGTTGCTAGAAGTACAATGTTCCACTTCATTGACTTAAACATAATATCCTATTCCTCTTTTTGTTATTATATATTTTGGATCTGCTGTATTTTCTTCTATCTTTTCACGTATTCTTCTTATTGTTACGTCTACAGATCTTAAATCTCCATAATAGTCATAACCCCATACATTTTTCAATATTTGTTCTCTAGTGAATACTTGTCCTGCATGTGTTGCAAGAAGTTTTAATACTTCAAATTCTTTCATTGTAAGATCAATAATAATTCCGTTTTTAATTACAACATATTTTTCAGCATCAAGAACTATATCTTTTATTTTTATATTTATTGAGTCTTCTATACTTTCTTCTTCTTGAACTGTATGTTTTCTAAGGTTTGCCTTTATTCTAGCTATTAATTCTCTTATGCTAAATGGCTTTGTCATATAGTCGTCCGCTCCAAGTTCAAGCCCAATAATCTTATCCACAACTTCTTCTTTTGCTGTAAGCATTATAACTGGACATGACAACTTTTGTCTTATTTTTCTACAAACAGTAAAACCATCCATTTTAGGCAGCATAACATCTAAGATTATTAAATCCGGTTTTGTTTCTAGAGCTATCTTAACTGCTTGCTCTCCATCATAAGCCTCTACAGTTTTATACCCCTCTTTTTCAAGGTTAAACTTTAATATGTCCACGATGGGTTTTTCATCATCAACAATTAATATTTTTTTATCCATACGACACCTCTTATATATCAATTTGTATTAATTATATCACAAAAATATAATTTGACTATACTTTTTGTATAAAACTTGTAATTTATATGTAACAAAACGAATAATCCGTCATATTAATTCTATATATGTAACAATAATGTTATACATGTAATCATTTATTATATTTTATAACATATTCCTTAAATTTTCCTCCTCGTTCTTCAAAGTTTTTAAAAAAACCAAAACTAGCTGAAGCTGGTGATAATATACATGTTTTTCCTTTACTAGTTACTTCTACTGCTTTTTTTACAGCCTCTTCTAACCCCTCTGCATAATATACATTAAACTTATCACCTTTTTTATATATCTTTTCATATATTTTTTTTCCACTATCATACATTAAAATAACGTTTTTAATTTTACCATCATTTATATATCCTATAAGTTTGTCGTAATTAACACCTCTGTCCATTCCACCTATAAGTACTGTCTGCACACCCTTAATTGAATCTATTGCGCTAATAGTAGCTTCTGGTACGGTTGAAATAGAATCATTAATATATCTTACCCCTTTATATGTTCCTATGTTTTCAAGCCTATTATTAAGCCCTTTAAAAGTTTCTATTCCTTTTATTATACTCTGTTCGTCTACATTTATTAATTTACAAATTGTTGCTGCCACCATTATATTAAATCGATTATGTTTCCCTTCAATATTTATTTTTTCAACATTATACTTTAGCGTTCCTTCTTTATCAAGTAATTTATAATTAATCGTTCCATCCTTTTCTGTAACACTAACTTCATCATCAAAGATATTATTGCTTACCCCTAGTAAATTACAAATGGGGGTTCCTTCTATCATGCTTTCCTTCATATCATAGTTGTATATCAAATAATCATTCTTATTGCTATTTAAGTAAATATTCTGCTTTGCTTCAATATATTCACTATAGTTAGAATAATAATCTAGGTGTTCCTCAAATATATTTAACAAAACTGCTATGTGTGGAGAAACATTAATATATTGCAATTGATGTGATGATAACTCATATATATAATAGTCTGCATCTACATTTTTTAGCATATCAAAAACTGGTGTTCCAATATTTCCTACAAGTTTTGCATCCAATTTAGCCTTTTTTAGTATATGGTATATTAGAGAAGTTGTTGTACTTTTTCCAACTGTACCAGTAACACCAATAGTTTTACTTTTGTAATATTTTAAAAACAACTCTGTTTGAGAAGTGATTTTATGTTTAAAATTCTCTATGTTAATACCTCTTAAAGATATTCCCGGAGATTTTATAACTATCTCAACTTCACTCATAAGGTCTAAGTAATCATTTCCTGTATATACTTTAGTCCCTTCTGCCTCTAGAACTCTTTGTTCATTTATAGTGTTTTTATCAGTAATTATAATTTCTGAAGCCTCTACATTGTTTTTTATAAATTCGTATGTACTTCTTCCTTCTTTTCCAAAACCTAGTATTAGTATCTTCTTTCCTTTTAATTCAGATATTATTCCTTGTTTCATATTTAACCCCCAATATATTCCTTAAGAATTTTAATGTACTTTTCAGGTATAAATATATCTTCTCCCCATGATGCATTAGCTTGCTCAATTTCTAAAGCTACATCATTTTCAACTTTTCCATAGTCTTGCAATAATAATGGTAACTCTTCATCCTTTTTTATATAATCTGTTATTATCTTTTTAACTGCTAAGTTTATTTCTGCTTTTGTCCCTACACATTCAAATGGTTTGTTATCATTAGGATAAACTAATCCATTAAAAAGTTTTCTATGTTTTTTTTCATTTAACATTTCTGATTGAAATATTTCTTGCATTTCTTTATCTGTTAAAAATGCTTTCATCATTATATATACGTATAGACATTTAGGACAATTTTCACACCAAATATCTTCTTTTGAACCTACATTACAGCTCTTAAATATAGGAAAGTGTTTTTTTAAATTAGAAAAAGATTTTACAATTTGCCATTCACTTAAAGGTCTTAATATACTAAAATACTCTGGTCCATTAGTACATACATATTGCTCTATATATTCTCTAAAATCCTTTTCAAATTCAATACTTTTAGAATATTGATGGTTTATATTAGTCCCCTTGACATTCCCTTCATTAGCACTTGATTCATTTGATAAAGCTATATACTTTTTATTTAACATTACTGCTGTAATATATGATGAAAATGCTAAAATAGCTGAAAATGGAGTGTGTCCATTTAAAAAGCCTTCTTCGTTTAATTTTAAAAGTTTCTTATCTAAAAACCTTTTTGCTTCATAAATTTCTGTTTCTTCATAGCCTGAAGCGGTTGCACTCTCTTTTGTGGCTCCCCTTGCATTGACAATATAGCAAACATTGTCTTGTTTAAAATCTTTTAATAAATCTAAAGTTACAAGTGAATCTTTTCCTCCACCTATAGGAATTAGATTTCCCTTTATAATATTATCCATAGCAATTTTTTCATATTTATTATCACTTTCTACTTGTAAATTTATAAATGTATCAATATTCATTGCTTCTAATATACCATTTATGTAGAAAAACTCTCCTAAGCCATTAATGTATAGTTTTTTCCACCATTTAATTTGTGATTCATCTATATATCCAGCTTTAATTTTAAATGTTTTCGGGCATACACATTTAAAATAACTTACTGCTTCTACCATGCCCAAGTTGAATACTAGATTCTCTATTAATTTTTCATTACTTTCATTAACAGTAAAACCTTTTGGTTTTCTAAATATCCATTTTGGTGTAAAAACAGTAAGTCCTACTATTTCAAAATTATATATTATTTCAATTTCATTTTCTCTTTCTTTTATTTCAAAGGAGTTATATATAAACTCACTATATTGGTTCCTAAGGTTTAAGTATTTTTCCATAATTACATTTCCCTTCTACCTTCTAAAGCTTTAATTAGAGTTATTTCATCTGTATATTCTAAATCTCCACCTACTGGTATTCCGTGTGCAATTCTTGTAACAACTACACCTAAAGGTTTTATCAGTCTCGAAATATACATAGCTGTTGCTTCTCCTTCAATAGTTGGATTAGTTGCAATTATTACTTCTTTTACTTTTCCATCAGATAACCTTTTAATTAATTCCTTTATTTTAATATCCTCAACAGATATATTATTCATTGGCGAAATTGCTCCATGTAGTACATGATACTTTCCTTTGAATTCGTGTGTTTTTTCCATTGCAATAACATCTTTAACATCTTCTACTACACAAATTGTTTCTTCTAATCTTTTTTTATTTGAGCATATTGTACATGGGTCGAGATCTGTAAGGTTATAACAAACAGAGCAAAATTTCACTTTGCTCTTTGCTTCAATTAATGTTTCCGCCATGTTTTTTGCAAATGCTTCATCTGATTCTAAAACATGGAATGCTAAGCGTACTGCCGTTTTATGTCCTATTCCAGGAAACCTTTCAAATTCTTTTATTAATTTTTGTATTGATTCTGAATACATTTATCTTCTCCTACATTAAGCCTGGCATATTAAAATCTCCTAATCCATCTTGCATCATTGAATCTGCTTTATTCAATGCCTCATTAACTGCAGTAAGTATTAAGTCTTGTAACATTTCAATATCATCAGCATTTACCACTTCTCTATCTATTATTATTTCCTTTATCTTCTTATCTCCTGTTGCTTTAACTATAACTGCGCCTCCACCTGCAGATGTTTCTATTTCTTTTGAAGAAACCTCTGCTTGTTTCTTTTGCATATCTGCTTGCATTTTTTGAGCTTGTTTCATTAAGTTTTGCATATTCATTCCACCGCCTTGGAATCCACCAAATCTTGCCATTTAAATCATCCTTTCTATTTTATTTTTTAATTTATTTCAGTAAACGTTACTCCATTATTTATTAAGTGTTCTTCAAATCTATTTGTTTCTATCTTTTTAGTAGTGTCTATATAATTTAAATTAATACTGTAATTATCATCTATTTCTTCTTTCATTATATCATTTAAAAGTTTTACATTTGCTTCCTTTTTTAAAATTGTATAAGCAAAGTTGTTTTCGGTTTCAAAAGTAATTATATTATTGTTTTGGTATGCTTTAACGCCTGATAATGCGGAATATAATTGCAAGTTGTCCTTTTCAACTACTTTTTGCTTTATTTTATCTATTTCTTTAAACTTCGGTTTTACATTTGCTAATATTTCATTTTCTTTTATCATTGCTTCAAAAACAGGCTTTTCTTTTGTTTTTAAAGTTTCTTTAATAGTAACTTCTTCTTTCATTATTGGAACATTTATAATTCCTTGAGTTTCCATTTTATCCAACCTTAATTCTAACAACCTTATTTTTTCTTCTAATTCTGTTTCTCTTTCATAAGTAATGCTGGTAGTTAATTCAAGAAGTTTAGCCTTTAATAATATGTCTCCGTTTACAGACTGCCTAATTTCAGAATCTAATTTTGATAGTTCTCTTATTATATAATTTAGTCTATTAATACCTTTTTCTTCAACATTCTGTGCTTTATCCATTATCATATCAATCAATATTGTTGTAAGTTCTGATACTATATATCTTGCATTTTTACCCTCAGATAATATTTTATCAACTTTATCTATTATCCCTGTTATATTATATGATATCACTTGATTTAATAGCTCTGTTAGTCTTTCAGTGTCTGTTCTTCCAACTATTAATTTTACATTTTCAAACGTTAATGTTTTTTCTTCTCCATCTATACATCTTTCTAATATGCTTAGTGCGTCTCTAAGGCCCCCGTCAGATAGGTTTGCTATTTCTTCAAGTGCTTCTTTATCATATTTTATATTTTCACTTTTAAGCACTATTTCTAATCTTTTTACAATATCTTCAACATTAAATTTTTTAAATTCAAATCTTATACATCTTGAACGTATTGTAGGTATAAGTTTATGTTCTTCTGTCGTAGCAAGAATAAAGATTACATTTTCTGGTGGTTCTTCTAAAGTTTTTAACAACGCGTTAAATGCACTAGTAGAAAGCATGTGTGCTTCATCTATAATATATATTTTATACTTAAGGTTAGTTGTAGCGTACATCACTTCTTGTCTTATTGCTCTTATATTTTCTACAGAGTTGTTTGAAGCCGCATCCATTTCAACAACATCTGTTGTTTCTCCACTTAGTATTGACTTACATGGTTCACACTCATTACACGGGTTTCCATTATTAGGTGTCAAACAATTTACAGCTCTAGAAAAGACTTTTGCTGTAGAAGTTTTTCCTGTACCACGACTTCCGCTAAATATATACGCATGCGATACTTTATTGTTTGTAATTTGCTTTTTTAATATTTCAATTATATGCTCTTGCCCTACAACTTCTTCAAAGTCCATAGGCCTATATTTTCTATATAGTGCAACATATGACATGTAGTATCACCTCTTATTTTTAAATAAATATCGCCCAGACACATAAGGTAGTATGCTTATTGCTGCTTCCTTCCGGATCTGACAAGGTTCACAGGCACCTTATTGCCCAAGCGACTAACTGTATTATATATCATAACACAAAAAGAATCAATATTGATTTTTAGTATTTTACTTTAAATGATAATTTTTGTACATCTAACCTTTCGATGGTTGTTCCCTCTGCTATTACTTTTTCATTAGGAATTTTAAGATCAAATTCACATTTATTAATTTTTCCTTCTGGTTCAATTATTACTAAATTGTATCGTAATCTAAAAGTTATTTCCGAAGCTTTTATTCCTGCTATGTTTAGTATAGTTCCATCATGTCTTATTTCCTTTATTTCTTCTGGAATAGCAAAATCTGTAACAATATCTTTATTAATTATATCAAACTCTGCTAAATATCCTTTTTCCTGTTCATCTACATATATATTGACTTTTTCATTTTTTAATTCTTCATATTTATATGATATTTTATGATTTTCTTGTTCAATATATATTCTCACATCTTCTTTACTATTTACTCTTATTTTCTCTAGGTATGCCTCTTTTATTTTAGCATTATCTGCTGATTGTATAAGTATTGCTATTTTATTGTTTTGTGATATATCAAATGTCCATTCTCCCTTTGTTTTCTCTTTTAAAATTGTAGAGCTGGTAATTAATGCATCTGAAATACGAAATTTCCCTTGGTTTATTTTAAAATTATTATTAAATATTAAATTAATTGCTATTACAAGTATTGCCAGTGATATTATGATAGTTACCATAGCAATAAAAATCTTTTTTTTCTCCATATATCCACCCTTACCTTTATTTTGGTATTATACTATGATATGTATAATATTTCAACAATTAGAGTATATTTTAATAGGTGATTAATATGAATAGTTTTCCAGAAGGTTTGGATTCCCCATTTACTAATAGTTTTCAAAATGATTTTTTTAATAATACTTGCTCTAACATTTTTGATGGACTAGATCTTAATAAATTATTAGTTATAATTCTATTAATTACTGGTAACCTCACGGTTGAAGCTATAACAGTTTATCCCAATGATTTTGCGGTAACACTTGGAACTTTTAGATTATAATAACTTTTTAGAAATATGCTATTTATCTAGTTGTATATTTTTTTTGTATTTGTTATAATTAAGTAGTATAGTTTTACATATTAATTTGATAGTTGGAGGCAAAACATGAATAATTTAGATAATAGCTCTATAAATAGAAGACGGTGTATTGTTAATTGATGATGATATCGGTATGATGGAAGCCATGAGAGTTGTGTTAAAAAAGTACAGCATTTTAGTTTCTCCTTATACTGAGCCAATTGCTGCACTAGAGAACTTAAAAAATAACCCAAAAAAATATGATATTTTAATTATAAATTATTTGATGAATCCTGTTAGAGGTGATGAAATAGTTAAACTTGTTCGTGAGTTTAATAATGAAATATATATTATTCTTATGTCAGGGCATAAAGAATTGACCCCGTCAATAGATGTAATGCGTTCACTTGATATACAAGCATATTTCGAGAAAAGTTCACGTATTGATCAATTAGTTTTATTAATAGAAAGTGGATTTAAATATATAAATAGTATTGATAATATAAAAACAATGTCACGTACTATTGAACTTCATGCTATAGAAATTGCAGATATTTTAAAAAACACAGTTGGAGCAAAAGATAATTATACCAAATATCACTCTGATAGAGTTGCTTTGTATGCAAAGATGTTTGGTACATGTTTAGGACTTAGCGAAGATGATTTAAATACTTTAGCACTGGCTGCACAATTTCATGATATAGGGAAAATAGGAATAGCAGATAATATACTTTTAAAAAACGGAAAGTTAACAGAAAGTGAATATGAGCACGTTAAATTACATACTACAATTGGGCCAAGCATTTTGTCTTCATCAGAAGTCTTTAAAAAAGCTTTGCCTCTTATAAAGCACCATCACGAACAATACGATGGTAATGGTTATCCAGATGGATTAAAGGGCGACTCTATACCATATTTGGTTAGAATTCTTTCTATATGTGATACCTTTGATGCTATTACCGGTGAAAGACCATATAAGGAAGCTAAGTCTATCGAGTTTGGATTAGAGGAAATGAAAAAAAACATAGGGGTACAATTCGATGCTGATTTAATTGAAAAGTTTGTTGATTGTATAAATTTAAATATTGATGAAGTAAATAAAATACATAGATCATCTATAAGAAATATTTAATATACATATAATTAAAAGTCCAGTTTATATAACTGGACTTTTTATATTTCCTTTTAATCTTCCTGAACGTTACCTGTTCCTTCATCTATTGGGTCAACTACCGGTGGCTCAGCTGGTTCTACTGGTTCTGCTGGCTTTTCAGGTACCGGTGGTTCTACTGGAATTACTGTTTTTTGTTCCTTTTTAGTTCCAACTTTTACTATTTTAGATACTGATTTATATGTGTCTTTAGATAAAAACGTTGTTGATACAACTTTACCATTCAATTTTTTAGTAATATATGCTTCTGAAACATATCCATTCGAACCATTTTGAGTAACCACTTGTTTTCCTTCTGCTAGTGTGGCATCATTAACATATTCTGTTTTATATGGTATTGTTGAAAGTGTTCTTGAGCTGATACTTACTTGATATTCATTTTCTTCTTTTGTTCCATATAAAGAAATAGTTAAGTTTCCGCCTAGGTTTATACTAGTTACAATTTTCACAGGATATTTTCTTGTGTTTTTAAACTTAAAGTCAATAGACGGATGATAAATTGTTGCATCTCTACTGCCTGGCACATATCCTACTGGTAAGCTATGAGCTCTTCTTTGTACTATTTCTAGGTTTGATAGTAATGCCACGTTGTATAGTGTTGATACTGTTTGACATACACCACCACCTACTTCTCTTGTTACTCTACCCCCAACAAATGTTGCTGCTGGCAGAAAGCCTTGTGCTGCCGTTGCTCCACCTATTATAGCTCCATATGAGAAAGTTTCTTCTGGCATAAGTACTTTACCATTTAATAACTCTAATGATATTTTCAAGTTGTTTACTCTGTTTTTATCTGCCGTACTAAAATATGTTGTATATGATGTTATTTTATAATCATAAGCATCCCATTTTAAATCTGTAGTTTTAATGCTTGGCTCTTTAACTTCCAGCTTATATTCTATTACTTTTTCTTCAACATTATTTTCTGGCTTTTTTAACAATTCTCTTAATGCATCTTTGTTAAAGTCTAGACCCACTTGATGTGGTACCAATTTTATTACTGTACTAGTCTTATCTATGTATGCATCTTTCGGTTCTTTTGAAACCTCAGAATATACTACATCTACATCTAGAACCTCTGGTTCTACAATAACAGTATTAACTTTGTATTTGTTTTTCTTTGTCGTTAACGCATCAATTATATCCTTCTTAAAGACTTCTTCTTCTATTGATTTTCCAGATTTACCTTTTGTAATTATAAGTTTGTATTCTTTTTCATCTAATATATAATTATCTTTTATTGCTTTATTATCTAAAGATTCTTTAACTTCTTTAGTTACCTCTGACAATTTGTTAACATTATACTTATATGTATAACTATATTCTTTCTTTTTTAATAAAGCTGAAATAATTTCAATGTTATTAATTAGAATATTAGAATCCCTTCCAAATCCAAAAACTTTTTTTTCTGTTTCTACAATATCAATTTCAAGTTCTATATCTTCAGGTAATATTTTAATTATTTCTTCTTTTTCTTGAAATACTGAAAGTTCTGCTTTTGAAATTTCTTCTTGTGCCTTTTTTAAATGTTCTTTTAATGATTCAATTGTCATTCCTGTAACAGATTTACCATTTAAGTACACATTTTTATAAACACTAGTGTTCATTTTATTTATAATTCCAATTGCTGCAAAAGAAATAACAAATGCTACTATTACACAAGCCATGATAATTAGTAGTTTTTTCTTTTTCTTAGTTACCTTTTTTATCCCTGAAGTCTTCTTAACTACGATATTTGAATCTTCGTTACTATTATCTTTCTTTTTTGCTTCTTTAAATTCCTTCGTGTTTATTATTTCTTCTGTTTTCTCGTCAATATATATATCAGTATCTTCAATATATTCTTCATTATTTACCTTGTTTCTATCTTCTTGGTTTTCTTTCATAATTCCCTCCCCGATAAGACATACTAATATTATCATATACTAATAACTTTTATCAACTATTTTTTATTATTATATATAATTTTACATCTTTTATAACATACTGTTTTGTTTGTTTTTGTAATTCAATATCACTTTTTGTAATATTTTTTCTTCTTTTGTCTTTTTCTCTCTTTATTTTATCTTATTTTGTTATAATATCAATAACCAAATAAATGGAGGTGGTATTATGACATCTTTTGATGAGAACAAAGACAGAACATGTGTCTGTGAACTTTCAACCAATGAAGGAATACTTTTTAAAAGTTTTGAAAATTCGAGTTTTTCTATTTTTGGAACTTTAACAAAAGATAAAAAGGTTTTATTAAAATATTCGGGTAAACTAACTTCAGATGATATAATAGAAAAGTCTAAAACACCCAATATATACTTATATTATTGTTTCGACAATAAATGGGAAGATAGAAACATTGTTAATATGAGTATTTGCAATAACAAAACAACATATTGCTCTTCCATATCTATCCCTGAATGTGAATATTTAAATGTTGTTTTTACAACTGACGATAACAAATGGGATACTGATGAAACTTCAGCATACAATCTAAAGGTTTACTCAGATATGGAAAAAGCTATTATTCAAAGATATGGACTAGATGCTACGCCTCCTATATTAAGCGAGTCTAACACAATTGCCAATACTATTTTAAAGCATAGTTTTTTTGATGTTTTTAAATCTTTCTTTTCAAGCTTTAGTACCTTATTTCATTTTACTCTTCCAAAATAAATATATAACAAAAATCAGAGTTTAATTTTCCTCTGATTTTGTTATTTTTGATTTTATTTTTTGCTTCTCCACCTTTAATAGTTGTTCGTATAACTTTATCTCTCTTTCAGAAAGTTCTGTAGGCATTACTATATTTATTTCTATTATCAAGTTGCCTCTTGTAGTTTGATTAACTACATAGCCTTTTGATTGGATTTCAAGTGTATCTCCTGTTTTACTTTTTATAGGAACTTCTATAGAAATTTTTTCTCCAAAAACTTTTAATAAAATTCTATCTCCTATTATTGCTTGCACTGGCGTTAAATCCAGTTTAATATGAATATCCGATCCTTCTAATCTAAGTATTGAATGAGGTCTAAGTTTTACAAGAATTATCAAGTCTCCGTTTTTTCCACCATTCTTACCTGGTTTTCCCAATCCTGAAAGTCTTATTTTTTCTCCGTCTCTTATCCCCATAGGAACATTTACACTATAATTTTTAAGACTACCTCTTGTAGTTTTAAAAGATATTTTTTTCTCTGCTCCAAAGAAACCTTCCTCTAATGTAACATATAGCGTTGTTTCAATGTTTTCTCCTTTTTTAGGTTCTTTTGTAAGGTCAATTTTTTCCTTTATATCATCTTTCACATTTTCAGCTACAGAAACAACTTTATCTCTTGTATCCCTGCTAAACCCTAATATTGTACTCATAAGTTCACTTACAACATTAGAATTTAAGTTTTTGGTTTCATTATTTAATACATTTAATTCTACACTACCATAACCATACCTTGCTACTTGCTTATCATACTTTTTCTTTTTATCCTTATCCATAAGTGTGTTATATGCTTCATTTAAGTCTTTAAATAGATTTTCTGCTTCTGCATTATTTATATTAGCATCAGGATGGTACTTTTTAGCTAGTTTTCTATATTTAACTTTTATTTCTTCCTGCGAGGATTTTTTATTAACTCCAAGCAGCTTATAATAATCCTTTTGTTTCATTTTTACCTCTTTACTACTTCAATTATTACTTTTAGGTTTGTCCTTTCCACATTATATCATAGTTATATATTTTTTCAATAATTTAAATGTTTTTTACAAATGTAAATCAGAAGATTTATATCACTATATAATGTTTTACTTAACTTGTTCTGCTGCTTTTAGATGTCAAAATTACTTGTTTTTCCTTGATTTTTCTTGTTTTTTAATATATAATAACTTTTATGTAGGAGGAAAATATGGACGAAAATAATATCTTAGACAAAGGGAAAATTATCCCTGTAAACATTGAAGAAGAAATGAAAAAATCGTATATAGATTATGCTATGAGTGTTATTGTGTCTCGAGCATTACCTGATGTTAGGGATGGATTGAAACCTGTTCATAGAAGAATATTATATGTTATGAGCGAACTTGCTTTGTGGCCCGAAAAGGCTTACAGAAAATGTGCTGGTATCGTAGGAGACGTTCTTGGAAACTATCACCCACACGGAGATGCCTCTGTTTATGATGCATTAGTTCGTTTGGCACAAGATTTCTCTATGAGATACCCACTTGTAAATGGACATGGTAACTTCGGTTCTGTTGATAATGATCCGCCAGCTGCTATGAGGTACACAGAAGCAAAACTATATAAAATGTCAGTGGAATTGCTTACTGATATAGATAAAGACACGGTTGATTACAAACCAAATTATGACGAAAGACTATTAGAGCCTAGTGTTTTACCCGCTAAATATCCTAACTTACTAGTAAATGGTTCTTATGGTATCGCTGTTGGTATGGCGTGTAATATACCGCCGCACAATTTAACTGAAGTAATTAATGGGACATGTGCAATGATAGATAATCCCGATATATCTACGGATGAACTACTTACTCATATAAAGGGACCTGACTTCCCAACAGCTGGAATTGTTGTTGGAAAGTCTGGAATCAAGCAAGCTTATGAAACCGGAAGGGGTAAGATTTGCTTAAGAGGAAAAGCAGAGATTGAAGAAGACCATAGGGGCAGATACAAAATTATCATTTCTGAAATTCCATATCAGGTAAATAAAGCTGCAATGGTTGAAAACATTGCAAGATTAGTTCAAGAAAAAACAATTGTAGGTATTTCCGATTTAAGAGATGAGTCTGACAGAACAGGATTACGTGT
Source organism: Clostridia bacterium (assembly GCA_028686615.1). Taxonomy (GTDB): domain Bacteria; phylum Bacillota; class Clostridia; order TANB77; family CAG-465; genus CALXJE01. The sequence continues at coordinate 25,108 of JAQUBQ010000006.1, forward strand.
TGTAGTTGAACTTAAGCGTGATGCCAATCCTAATGTTGTTCTTAATTTACTGTACAAACATACACAACTTCAAGGAACATTTGGTATTCTGTTATTGGCTCTTGTGAACAATCAACCAAAAGTTTTATCACTAAAAGAAATTCTGTTTCATTACATTGAACATAGAAAAGAAATTGTTACTAGAAGGACTAAATATGAACTTACAAAGGCTGAAGCAAGACTACACATATTAGAAGGTCTTAGAATAGCCCTTGATCATATAGATGCAATAATTAAAATTATCCGTGCCTCAAAAGATGATAACATTGCAAGATCTTCATTAATGGAAAGTTTTAATTTATCTGAAATTCAAGCAAATGCAATATTAGAAATGAAACTTCGTACATTAACAGGATTACAAAGAAGTAAAATAGAAGATGAGTATGATTCTTTAGTTGCATTAATTAAACATTTACGTTCGATTCTTGAAAACGAACAACTAGTTCTTAATATTATCAAAGAAGAGCTTAATGAAGTTAAGAAATCTTTTGGGGATGAAAGAAGAACTGCAATCATACATGGAGAAAGCGACATTGAAATTGAGAGTCTAATAAAAGAAGAATCTAATGTTGTTACGATTACTCACTTTGGTTATATAAAACGAATTGCTACAGATGCATACAAAAGCCAAAAAAGAGGTGGTAAGGGCGTTACCGCTATGAATACTAGAGAAAACGACTTTATAGAACATCTATTTGAGACATCAACACATGATTATATAATGTTCTTTACTAACACAGGAAAAGTATATAGACTTAAGGCTTATGAACTTCCTGAATCTTCAAGACAGGCTAAAGGAACTGCAATTGTTAACTTATTACAACTTGCACCTAATGAAAAAATAGCAGCAGTTATACCAGTTAGTAATTTTGAAGCTGAATGTTATATTTTAATGGCTACAAAAAATGGTCTTGTTAAGAAAACTTCTCTTTCTCAATATTCAAATATTAGAAAAACAGGAATACAAGGTATAACATTGAAAGATGAAGATGAACTTATAGATGTACGTATTACATCTGGAGATTATAACATTGCGCTTGTTACTCGTTCTGGACTTTCTATTAGATTTAAAGAATCTGATGTAAGAGCTGTAGGAAGAACCTCTATGGGGGTTAAAGGAATAACCCTTGGAAAAGACGATTATGTAGTTGGAATGGAGCCAATTAAAGATGAAAACGGATGCATTCTAGCAATTACAGAAAATGGTTTTGGTAAACGTACTGCTGTAGATGAATACAGAGCTCAAACAAGAGCAGGAAAAGGTATTTTAACTTATAAAACTACTGAAAAGACAGGACATATTATTGGAGTTAAAATAGTTGATGACGATGATGATATCATGATTATAACCGATACAGGTATTGTAATACGCATTAAAGCTAGAGACATCAGCATACTTGGAAGAAACACGCAAGGTGTAACTTTAATGAGAACTTCAGATGGTGGCAAAGTTGTTAATATCGCTAAAATAGCTCCTGACGAAGATGAAATTTTGGAAGAAAATGACCAGCAAGAAATAAACTAATAAAGGTATAAAAAAAGCAGTGAATGATTTTAAATCATTCACTGTTTTTTATATAACCTTTTATATAATGTTTTAATTAATCTGCTATTTTCTTTTTCTTGAACCTAATATCATCACCAATAAATTTACATATAATATAGTTTCCTATAAGCCTTGACATTACCCTTTCATCATACTCTTCATTTAGTTCGTTTAACATTAAGTTTGTAGATATTATTGTCTTTTTATCCTTTAATAACCTTGTATTGATTATATTAAATAATTCTGTAAATCTATTGTTATTTAGCGTTTCAGTTCCCAGGTCATCTATTATTAATACATCAGCTTCAAAAATAGCATTATATTTTTGCTTATTCTTCAAGTCGTTATTATAATTATATTTAGCTTCCATTGCAATATCCATCAAGAGTGGTGCCGTCTGGTAAATAACTGTATAACCTTTATTTATTAAATCATATGCAATACAATTGCTCATAAATGTTTTTCCTGTTCCTGTATTTCCTACAAACAATAGATTTTTTTGATTTTTATCATGTATATTATCACAAAATTTTTGTGCTATTGTTCTTATCTTTTCGATGTTTTCCCTAGGAGAATTTTCACTTTTGTATTTCGCATTATCCTTTTTATCTGAATAATATCCAATATCAAATGTATTAAAATTTTCTTCTTCTATTTTCAAAATATTGTATTGTTTATATGTCATGTTTACAAGTTTTTGTATAAAACATTTACAATATTTTTGTTCACCTTTTAATAACATCCTACCAGTATCTTCACAAAGCTTGCACTCATACTTAGGTGCTAAATAATCTTTATCATATCCTGATTTCTTTAATAACTTATCTGCCTTTTTTTGTATTTCTTCAATTTTAAGTTTCATATTTTCTTCTGCTATTTCTTTTTCTACACCTGTTTGAGATAATATTTCCCTAGCAAAATTAATAGCAACCTTATTTTTTTCTTTTTCAAGTTTAGCAAATTCAGGCAATTCATTTTCTAATTGCCTTTTTCTAAACTTTGCTTCATTTTCGCATATTTGTTTTTTAATAACATATTTTCTTTCTATTTCCTTATACACTTCAGGATTCATCTATTTTCTCCTTGATTTAAATATTATCATAATATGATTCTAAATCATCATATTTTCTTTGCTCATATGTTTTATGTTTTAAATTAGACTTTGCTTTATTTGGCGTTTTACTTACCATTTGTTTAGTTATCTTTCCATCTTCTTCTAATATTTCAGATAATGTTTTATATCCCTTTTCATTCCAGCTTTTAATAATTGCATTTGCATAATTAAGTGTAGGATTTGTTGTTTTTTGTACAGTCTTTTTAAGTGCTATATCTATTATTTCAAAATCATATTTATATTCATTTATCCATCTTTCAATATGTTCTTCTTCATATTCTGTTAAATTTCTTGAAAGTCTAAGCACCCTTTTTATTTTATTTTTAATTTTATTCAATTTATCTTGGTTTTCCAAGAAGGTTTCTAATTGTTCAAAAGTCTTAACTTTGCCTTTATACCAAGTCTCCGCAACTTTAAATACATAGTTCTTGCGTAAAGCATTTCTTTCTTGGCAATATTGAAATAATGCTATCATAACGTCTTCATCAAAAACATATTTTTCAAATAATGTACTAATGTCTACATACCATCCTAAAGTCATTATTCCTTGAAAGAAAGTTTCATTTATAGCTGACGCAGCGGCTATTCTTTTTTTCTCAAGCTCTGTCTTTCTACTATCAGCTTTAGGTTTTAACTTTGGAATGTATGTTTTATTTAATTCTTGTTCTTTTATATCTGTTATAATGTATCCTTCTTCAGTTTTAATAAGTAGTTCTTCTTCTTCTAATTGCTTTACTGCTTTTTCATATTCTACTTTTCTAATACCAATCTTTTTTGCTATTTGTTCTGCAGAAACATCAATCTGATTCTTAGACACAAACTTTATATACAAATATATTTTTAAAGCATGTTCTTCTAGCCCAACCATATAATTTGATATAAATAAGTCTGGAATTAAAACATCTGACATCTCTATTTTTACTTTTTCTACATACTTCATATATTACTCCCAATTTCTTTACTTTAAATCGCTTTTATTATATCACTTTATTATAAGTTTTACAATATAACAAAACTTTGCACTAATCTTATTTTTTAATCTCCTTCTTCTTATAGTTCTTATTATTTCTGTACCCGATTCAGTATCTAAATTACATACATATAGCTTAGTAATAAACATATAACTTAATATATCTTTTATAACTAGCATAACATTTTCCTCTTTGGATATTAAAATATATACTCCTATTAATGGAATAATAGATATTATTATAATGTATACCAATTGTAATATCGGTATCCTAAGTAAATTTAATATTGTATAAAATATGAAAATATATAACAGGCATAAGAATAAAAACTGGTAATCTATTATTCCCTTCCATTTTTTAGGGCTATTAATTAGCAATGTTTTCCTCCTTAAAATACTTTTCTATTAGTACTATTATTATCTGTTATCTTGCCAAAAATCTCCTGCATAAATTGATTCATTTTATATAATAAATATATAGTACCAACCATTATTAGTTTAAACCAATCTCCGCTTTGTTCTTTAAATGATATAGGTATAATTAATAATATTAAAACTATCCATTGAAAACATAAGTTTATTACCATCATCCTTGTCCACGCATTAAATATACCTTTGGTTGCATCAGAACAGGCAAACATAATTGCTAGTGGCGAAATTATAATTCCAAAAATAATTGTTACATACCTAACGGCATAATTAATTACTAATGTTATTGCACCAAAAGATATGAAGCCTTTTATAATCCCGATCTAAACTAATATTATCTTTTTCCATATGTTCTTCTAGGTTTATAACTATCTCATTAAAACCTTTAAAGTTTATTTCTTTGCTCGTTATCTGCTTCCCTGCTATTTTTATACTTTCAGTAAAGGCACTATTTATTGATAGTACGGTATCACATAAAAAAAAGCTATTTGTAGCTAAAACCATGCAAATTATAACTTTAATTGAAAACCTATATATATTCTCTGGTGCTTTTCCGTGTATACATACTAATCAATTTCAATATTATATATGTTATTGTATAAAACAATAACAAAGATGTAGCAATAATAATTATACTTCCTTTTTTATCCGGTTCCATTATATTTTTAATTGGCTCTTGTTTCATAATATCTGGAGATATTATAAGCAAACGATCTAATATATCATATATCTTTCCTTCTATTGATTTATATATCTTTTCTAACACTATATTTATATTTTGTAATATATCTCCCTGCATTTTATACAAGTGCCTCAATAAATTTAATTATTAGATCAAGAAGTAAAATTATGAAATAACAAAAGATAGCATTAATTATTACTCTTTTTCCTATAATCATTTTTTCTTCGTCTCCAAAGCTAAGTTTTCTTATCATAACTCCTGTCGCTATAGAAACTGCCGCCGCTGGCCCTGCTAACTTGACCATATATTCTTTAATTTTCTTTAGTATAGAATTAAGTTTATTAACAAGTGTTGGTGTCTTATCTTTTGTAGTTGCCAGGCAAGTATTGCCTAATACAACAAACAATATTACTAATACCATTATAATTATCCATCTGTTTTTTGTTTTATTAATCTGCTTATTCCTTTCCATATTTTAAGTACCCCCTATTGAATGTTATTTTTTGAGCATTTAACATTGCTCCATTTTCAGATAAATACACAACTGCTTCAAAAGCCTTTAATTCTCTAGAGAAGAAAGTTGAATCAAATATATAATCTTTGCTTTCACTGTAGCTCACTGTTTCTGTTATACTGGCTTTTTTGTTTATGAATCCCCCTGTTAAACTTATCTTTGATTCCTGTGCACCTTCAGCAATAGCTTTTGTTTCTAGTATTTTCTTCTCTTTTCCTAATTGTTTTAATATTTCTTCAACTGTGTAATTATCATCGCTCCTAAACCAAATTTTATTAACTAAGTTTTGAATTATTACACTTGTTGCCTGCTCGTTTTTTAATATATTTCTTAATGAAGAATAACTTTGCATACTATATATATTTATACTTTTGGCTTCTCTTGATAAAGACAAGAAATGTGCATCTTGTTCGTTAGCAAATTCTTGATATTCGTCGTTGATATTAAAGCTTTTTATTGGAGAAGCTATGCCTTCTAATGCTTTACTTTGATAATCAAGTTTTAAAAATGTTGCCAGTATTTTCGCGAGCATATAGTTTTTACTCATATTTATTGATAAAATTATGATTTCTCTCGTATTGTTTTTTAAATTAATTTTGATTGTATTATTACTGCTCTTTCCAAATTTACTAAAAATTTGATATTCAGTTATAAATGGAATTGTGATTCTAGATATTTCGGATTTTATTATTGATAAAATTTTAGGATCAAGATTTATAAATTCTTTTGAAAAAAACATTATTATATTACCTATTTCATGTGCTTCTTTGTCTGTAGGTGTTTTTCTAAACATATTAGTTTTTATTTCTTCTATTTTTGTATTTAAACAATTTTCATCTGTCACTAGCTTATGTATTTCATAAAAATCAACCTTTTGATTATTATAATATCTAATTAGAATTATTAAATTAAGAAGTGTGTTTTCAACTTTGTCTAGCCAATACGAATCAGTATTATTTGAAGGGGATATTAATTCTATTGCTTTTCTTATTCTATTTGCAAGCTCCATTGCCGTTAAATTTGTATCTAATGGATTATACTTTTCTTTGTTAGTTTCTGAAATTATTCTTATATTCTTTTCTTTTTTATAATACTTTGCTATGTTTTCCACAGTATCAACATAGTTGCCCTTTATATCTAATATAACTCCTGGCACTTCATTTTTTATCATATATTCACAAAAAGTATTAATTGCTCCACTTGTTTTTCCTGTTCCAATACTTCCTGTTATAAGTATGTTTTTATACAAATCATCATCCAAGAGATGCACGTTATTATTTGAACTAGTTTTCCCTAAATCCACTCCTTCTTTAGTTACTGCTTCTTTTGATTTGTTTTCATTCCTTTTTTGTAATATATAAATTATATTGTTTGTAATTATAATTGTAAAAATGATGTGTAAGAAAATATAAATATTTTTAAATGTTTTCCAATAGTTTTCAAATGTTGATACAAGTTCTATTTTTTTATATCCAATATCTAATACTACAAAATTTGAAAACAAAACATCCTTAAATATAGTTAATATAAGTCCTAGGTTAATAAGTAAAGATATTATTATAATTATAATCTTTTTATAATTACCTTTATTAGTAACAGTTTTCTTTATACCTTTATTTTTTAAATCAATATATCTTTTTAATCTAGTTCCTGATTTTCTAAAAAACATTTTTGTATTATATATTTTAGAAAAACATATACAATCTACAGCAAAATATATTATAGCAGTTATAAAAAAAACAATAATCAAATTAACACCCCGCCTAAATATAACATCTTATAAAAGTAACAACTAGAGTTTTTTCATTTTC
>JAQUBQ010000046.1 GCA_028686615.1 Clostridia bacterium
GATTAATAAACCCTAGCTCTATGCATATTTCTTCTCCTCCGTCTTTCATTTTCTCTCATTATGGTAATGATACCTTTAGTCATGAAGTAAAACATAACTGGTGAAAAGAATGAGAACCCGTATGCAAGAAGAACTCTTCCTTCATTAATATCAGTATATCTTCCGATAAAACTAATTATTGGATTTACACTATTCTTAAGAGAAAAAACAAATTCTTCTTTTTCGGCGCTAATTTCTTGAACTGCATTTTGTGCCGCTGGAAGTGCAGATGATGATGCATATCTTTTAGCGTCATAAAGGTCACTACCTACAGTCCCCAGTTGAACCATAACAATTCCGGCCCATATGAAGTTAATTACCAATAGTATTTCTACAACTAAAAAAATAACCATTATTAAATTTTCGCGTTTTTTCATTAGAAAACTCTCCTTTATAATATGTTTTATACATATATTATACCACTTTAAGAGAATCTTTTCAAGTTATGTAATCTTGCAATTGATTTATATTAATTGTATGATAAATTATCATCTTTTTAGAGTAAAATCTTTCTAGGGAAATACCACCTTTCATCTTTCTATCATTTTTACTTTATTGTTCTTCTTTACTATTATTCAAGTAACTAGATTAACAGAAACAGTATTAAGTCGCTACTTTATATAAGCTGCAACACGAAAACCGATAGTACCACCGAAATGATGGATTTGTACCATATCGATTACTTACTGGATAGAGAGTTCCACCATTACTGTAATGGCCCCCACGATTAACACGACTAAGAGAAGTGTAGGCTTCCATTGTCCATTCCCATATGTTACCGGCTAAATCATATATGTTTTTCTTCTGCCAAGCTGCATTATGTCCTGTCTTTTGAAGTTCTCCTCTCCCTGTTGATGCTTCCCCTATAGAATCACTATAATTTCCATATGTTTCACTGTTTTTTAGATTTATTCCACTATTTTTATACCATCTCATTATTGCATCCCATTGTACTCCATATATTAAATGACTTACTACTCCCCTTGTGTTACTTAGATTATTTGGATATACACTTCTTGCAACCTTTACTGCTCCATTTGCACTATCATCTCCTTGGTATCCATCATATGCCTTTACTGATGTTGTTCCGCCCCATGGGATATTACCCCATACATCTATTCCCTGCTTTATTTGAGGTAAGTTGCTTCCATCTGCTAAAGCTAATCCATTAGATGACGTTGGCTTTGTCATTCCTTCTGCTATTCCTGCTTCATATCTTCCTACATAAAATCCTTTATACTTTTCTACACTAGCATACATCTTTTCTACTTCCCTATCTTTTCCTGCTTCAGGTATTATTTCTCTATAACTTCCACCTAAAGTTGTGTTGCTTTTAAAATCATATCTTACAAATTCACTAAAGTTTTCTACTGGTACCCATACAAATTGATTGCCTTTTAAAAAATTTTCTGCATTTGTTTGATGTGTTGTTCCTTGTCCTTCATCTTCTACATTATCTGATATAACTAAACCTTCTGCTTTTGTTCCTCCTACGTGAAAAAAGCCCTCTGGAATTACTACTCCTTCTACTATTGTCCTTTTATATAAATTGCCTTGCCCATCTATTACATTATCAATTTCATTTTCTTTAAATCCTGCTTCTACCAGTTTGTCTTCAATGTATTGTCTTAGCTTTTTTTCTCCTTTTTCAACATCTGACATAAGTTCATATTCTGCATTTGCTAGCATTACTACTTGTTTTGCATTTGATATATTACTCTTTGTTGTTGCTTCATTTGCCTTGTCTATAATATTACTACTATTTAATGATAGTAGTATTGCTCCTGCTAATATTATCATTACTATTATTGTGATGACAAGTACTGTTAAAGATATTCCTTTTCTTTTATTTGTCTTCATATGTTATTTTCCTCCTACTTTTATTATTTGTTTATTACACTTACTTGTCCTTATTTATTCTTAACATGTAAAATGTTTTTATTGCCCAGTTAATTATGTATCTTGTTAAGGCTCTGTATAGTTATGTTTTATTCCATAATTTCAAGGTTAGCAAACTTTGCCATAAGTCTTTTCATTTGACCATTTTCAAATACTATTTCTACTTTAAGATCATTATCTTCGGCTTCTACTTTTTGTATTATGCCTACTCCAAATCTTTTATGTTTTATTTTAACTCCTTGTTTGTATTTGTCTAAGTCCACCTCTGCCTTTGGTACTGGAGTTCCCATATTTTTAAGGAAGTTTTCAACACTAACCCCAAATTTACTCTTTTTAGCTCCATCAATTGAAATACTACTTTCACTCACACTTCCTAATTTTCTTTGAACACTACTATACTCATTATCCATATATTCGTTATTAGTTTTTTCTTTTCGACTTTTAATATTTCCTTTTGCAATATCATCATATAGATGCTCTGGAATTTCTGAAATAAACCTAGATGGAATTGTGTAAGATGTTGAACCATATAGCATTCTTTGTTTTGCATTTGTAATATATAAGTTTTTTCTAGCTCTTGTAATTGCTACGTAGCAAAGTCTTCTTTCTTCTTCTACTTCCCCATCTTCAAACATTGAACGTTTTGATGGAAACAATCCATCTTCCATTCCAACAATAAATACATTATCATATTCTAAACCTTTAGCACTATGCATTGTCATAAGTGTAACTGCTTCGTCCCCTTCATCCAAATTGTCTGTATCTGCAACAAGCGCGATACTCTCTAAAAACTCTGTTAGTGAATTGTCTGCATTTTCTTTTTCAAACTCAGAAGCAACACCCATAAATTCATATATGTTTTCTAATCTTCCTTCTGATTCTTTCGTGTTTTCTTTTACTAACATTTCTTCATAACCAGTTACAAGAAGTATTTTTTTAATTAAATCAGTAATTCCAAGTGTATACTTGTCTTTAATAAGTTCTTTAATCATGTCTCTAAATATAATTAGATTCCCTGAGGCTCTCATACCATCTAGATTTCCTGGTTCATCTATGAAGCCAAATATGCTTGAAGCTGATTCATTTGACTTTTCTGTAAGAGCATTAACAGTGGTATCGCCAATACCTCTTTTAGGTTCATTAACTACTCTTTTAAATGCTATATTATCATTTATATTGTGGATTAGTTTTAAATAAGCTACTATATCCTTTATTTCTTTTCTAGAATAGAATTTTAAGCCCCCTATCAATCTATATGGAGTACTTTCTCTCATAAAAACTTCTTCTATAGCTCTAGCTTGGGCATTTGTCCTAAAGAGTACTGCAAAATCGGAATATTTCATTTTTTCATTTCTAATCATTCTGTCTATTGTATCTACAATATATTCTCCTTCTTCATACTCATTTCTTGCAGTAAAGTATCTTATTTTATCTCCCTCATCATTGTCTGTCCATAAATTTTTATCAAGTTTAGAACTATTCTTTTTTATTATATTATTTGCTGCATCGAGTATTGTTTTTGTACTTCTATAATTTTGTTCTAGTTTTATAATTTTTGCTCCTTTAAATTGTTTCTCAAAACTTAATATATTAGATATATCTGCTCCTCTAAACCCATATATACTTTGAGATTCATCACCAACAACGCAAATCTTACCATTATCAGAAGCCAACATACTTATTAATATAAATTGTGCATGGTTTGTATCTTGATATTCATCTACTAATATGTATTTAAATTTATTCTGGTAGTATAACAATCTATCCGGCTTTTCCTTAAATAATCTGACTGTAAGCGTTATAATATCATCAAAATCTAAAGAATTGTTTCTTTTAGTTTCTTTTTCATATTCCTTATATACTTCTGCTATTTTACTCTTTCTAAAATCCCATAAATTTTCTTCTATATATTCTTTAGCTGTTTTTAGCTTGTCCTTTGCAGAGCTTATTTCATAACATATACTATTAACTGGAATTTGTTTATCATCAATATCTAAACGTTTCATTATTTCCTTTACTACTTTTTGTTTATCAATTTCATCCATTATATTAAATTCTCTTGTATACCCTAATGCTTCTATCTCTCTTTTTAATATTCTTACACATATTGAGTGGAATGTTCCAAGCCATACTTCATTTGAACTTTCCGGAAGTAATTCTTTTACTCTTTCCTTCATTTCTTTAGCTGCTTTATTAGTAAATGTAATAGCCAGTATCTCCCATGGCTTGACAATCTCTTTTTCTATTAGATATGCTATTTTATATGTTAAAACTCTTGTCTTTCCACTTCCTGCACCTGCTAATATTAACATTGGCCCATCAGTATATGATGTTGCCTCCTTTTGTACTGTATTAAGTCCCTCTAGTATTTTACTCATCTATATTTTCTCCTCTTTCCAAATTTTGCATTTATTAATTTAATGTAATTACTCCTCCGTAATCAATTATTTCTTGTTTTTCAAAATACTTTATTTTCTTTCCTCTAGCTTCAATAAATTTAATTATCTTTTCTTTATTAAAGAAGTTTTCTATATCTCCAAATATAACTACTGTGTCTCCAAATGTTGCCATTGCTCCACCTATAAATCCTTGCATATCTGAATATTCAAAAAACATACTATTTTGTTTTTCAACCTTTGAATTGGTTCTTTTTAATAACTTTATATCCTGTTCGACAACGAATAACACTTCTATATCTGCATCAATTAATGCTTTAGCAATATTTATATCTGAAGTTACGCAAGACTTTTCATCTATTATAGCTACAGAACAATTAGCATATCCTTGACTTACATCTATGCATTCATATCCTTGTTTTTCTAAGATCTCTTTTACTTTTTTATCTGTATTTTTAAAATTATGAAATGCCTTTTTCCCTATTATAAACACGTTGTATGGTATATCTCCAGGATATACATCTGTTAGATTACTTTCTCCTGCAATTGTGTTTAAATTTTCCATTTGATTAATATAGTTTCCGTGGTGCATAAACCAGTATATCATCAATTTTTGTATATAATATATCGACGTGTGATGCAATTTCATCATATACAGAATTATTATATCTTGTTTCTATAAGTTCATATCCCAGTGATTTTATATATTCTTTTTCATTATTTCTCATTCTAAAATCTATAATACATTTTTTCATATTTACCTCTTTCGTTTATTATTAATCTTCTCTAAAGTTCTATTTCTTTTATAAGTTTTAATGCCATCTCCTTATGTATGTTTTTTATAATACTATTTTTTTCTTTTTTTAACATTGATGGAACTTTTTTCTTTAATATCTTTAAAAGTTCACTTACAGTATATAATTTATATTTTTCAACGGTTTCATTTTCAGCTAAAAGTATTTCCATTACCCCAATTAAAAACTCATCATAAGTGCTATGCTTTTTAATCTTAAGTTTTTTATAAATACTTGGAATGATTTCTTCAAACAACACCTTTCTAGCCTCTTTATTTTTAAAATCCTTAATATGCTTTGATGCTATCTTTTCTATTTGTTTATCTTTTAAATCCGAAAGGATTTCAAACCCTCTAAGATCTATAGGGTCAATAATGTAATACACTTCTCCGATTAAACCCTTTATTTGTTTTAATGCATCATAATATCCCATTTTAATATTATTATTTATTTGTTCTTTATCAACAAACAATATACTTCCTAAATCATTGCTAGGAGAGATTATCATTGCTTTAACATTTTTAGGATACTTAACCTTTTTTATAATTCCTATTCCCTTAGTTCTTATTTCAATTATGTTTTTATACCCTTTAGATAATAACATATTAACAGGACAGTTATTATAAAAACCTCCATCTATAAAGATCTTTTCATCTATTTTTTCACTTTTAAATACAGGAAGATATGAACTTGCCATTATATATGAAGTTACTTTACCTTCTGGTATATCCTCTTTATATAATTCTAAAGGTGTTCTATCTGTTAAAGATACTGTTACTAGACCGTATTCAATATTTGAGTTTCTAAGTTTTTCTTCATTTACATATGCATTTATAAACTCTCTATATTTCGTTGTATCTATACCTTTATTAAGAGTTATATTTTTAACATAGCCTGCTAAATTTTTTATAAGATCTGTATCTACTTTTCTACTAATTAGTTTTTCTAAATCCTCTTTACTTATATCAAACAAATCCATTGATGTAGAGTTACTCCACATTTCATATAACTTATCAAAATCTCCTTGCGCTACAACTGCAGCATTAAAAGCTCCTATAGATGTCCCTACTATAGCTCCAACTTTATATCCGTTTTCTAATAAAGCTTTTAAAGCACCAATATGATATGCTCCCTTAGCTCCTCCACCTTCTAAAGCTATTCCATACATTAAAACCATCTCCTATACAGATTTCCATTATTATATCACGAAACATTTTAGTATAAAAGATTATATTAAAAAAAGAAGTTACCTTTGTAACTTCTTTTAAATATTTAATATTTAATTATTATTTACGCACTTATTTTCTTTTGATTTCCTATTCTCTTTTTTATCGTTCTTATTAATGCCAATAATAGTATTAATATCATAGATATAATTGTTATTGCTAGTACAGTTAAAAATGGTATCCAAAAAACGCTATTAGTTTGAAATGCAAATATAATAGTTAAAACTAAGGAGATTAAAAATGTATAATTAAAAATATCGTTCCAAAATCTTACTTTTTGTACTTTATTTGCTTTTTTATTATTACTTTTTTTACTAATCTTTTTTTTATTCATATTTTCTCCTCCTTATGCCCTTATTTCTTTTCTACAAACACCTGAGTATTCGCAGTATTCACATGGCATCTTGCCATTTTGTTTTTTGGGTTTTATTCTAACGTTTCCTTCTGTAAGTTCATTTCCTATATTTTTTAATATTGCTTTTATTTCTTTACACTCAGCTTCAAATTTTTCTTTATCTAAGACTTTGTCTTCATTACTTATATTTCTACTATTTATATCTAGAAATGATGTGCCAGTATCTTTATAATTTCTATCCATAGCTTCTATCACCTTTACATCACTAATATATATACCTTTTAATTTTAATGCTTTCATAATTTCTCTTTTAATCTTTACTTCATCTTGTTCATATTCATCTAGTTTTTTTAAATTTCCTGTAAGTGTAAAATAATTTAATGCTGCCGGAATTACTTCTTTATCCTTCGATATGACTTCTTTGTTTTCTATTATTGTACTCATATATGTCATTAATTGCAGGGATATTCCTTCCTTAATGTCTTCTAACTTTAAAGATTTGTTGGAAGACTTATAGTCAACTATTCTTAGATACGTTTTATCTTCTATTACTGCTGCATCTAGTCTATCTATCTTGCCTATTAAATGCATCTTTTTACCCGCATCCAATATTATTTCAATAGGTGCATATATTCCACCTTCTTTAAACTCTATTTCATATCCTAAAGGTTTAAAATTACTTTGATTAAAACTTCTTGCTAAAATTAAAACTATTTTAAACATTCTGTTTTTAAGTTTTCTTTTTAAGAATAAATATCTATTTGTATCCTTATATTTTTTATAACCTTTTTCAAACACTTTTTCTATTATTTCATCTATTTTGTTTTTTGCTTTTTCTTTAATATTTTCTTCATTTATTATCTGTTGCCATGCTATGTCACGTTCTAAAAGCCATTTTGAAAACCCTTCTAATATATTATGCATTAAGGTTCCCATATCCATTGTAGAAAGCTTGTATGTAACTCTAGGTTTTACTCCTAATATATAATTTGT
>JAQUBQ010000047.1 GCA_028686615.1 Clostridia bacterium
GAAAATGAGGAAAGTGTAAAAAAAATGTCTGCCGCAAATATGATAAGTTGTTGTTTGGAAAAAGTAAAAGAAATAGTAAATAACATATTCTAAAATCCTATTTTGGGCACCAGAAATGGTGCTTTTTATTATAGAAAATATATAAACTATATGATATAATGAAAAACGTGTAAAAATATTTAAAAAACTTCTAAAAGATAATACTAAAGCGTAGAATATATTATTGCATGTATGATATAATCGTGTGAGAACAAGAGGTGAATATTATTGGCTTTTGCTAGTATAAAAAATAAAAAAACTGTAAAAGTAATATTAAGTGGTATATGTATAATATTGGTTTTATTAATAGTAAGGCTGTTTTATTTACAGGTTATAAAACGGAGATTATTACGAGCAAAAAGCATATAGGCAACAAACTAGGGATAGAAGTGTACCTGCAGTAAGGGGAACTATATACGATTCAACAGGAGAAAAGAAATTAGCACAAAGCATATCAACAAACACTGTAAGTGCAGTTCCAAGTGATATAGAGGAAAAAGAGAAAGTAGCAAAAGATTTAGCAGAAATATTAGATATTGAACAAGATGATATCTTAGAAAAGTTAAATAGAAAACAATCATTAGTAGTTATAAAAACAAAGGTAGGGAAAGAACAAGCAACCGCAGTATATAAGTATATACTAGATGAAGAATTGAGTGGAATAAAGGTAGATGAATCTTCAAAAAGAATTTATCAATTTGATAATCTAGCGTCACATATTTTAGGATTTACAGGAACTGATAGCCAAGGACTATATGGAGTAGAATTAAAATATGAAGAAGAACTAGCAGGAATTCCAGGTAAAATAGTAGGAAGTGCAGATGGTAAAGGAAGAGAAACCCCATATAAAGAGGAACAATATGTAGCACCTGTAAATGGATACGATTTAGTTTTAACAATAGATGCTACAATTCAGAGTATAGTAGAAAAAAACTTAGCTAAGGCGGTTAAGGAGAATATAGCAAATTATGGTTCGGTAGTAATGATGAGACCTAAAACAGGAGAAATTCTAGCTATGGCAAATTATCCGGACTTTAATCCTAATGAAGCTTTTACTCCGAGTACTGAAGAGTTAAAAACAAAATGGGATACAATGGGAGCAAAAGAAAAATCAGAAGCTCTTTCAGATATGTGGAGGAATAAAGCTATATCAAATACAGCAGAACCGGGATCAACATTTAAAATAGTAACATCTTCAGCAGTATTAGAAGAAGGTTTAGTAGAATTAGACCAGCCAGGAGTATTTAATTGTGCAGGGGCTATGAAAATAGGAGGATGGACTATTCGTTGTTGGAGGCACCCAAGGAGCCATGGTTCACAAAGCTTAAGAGAAGGAATAAAAAACTCTTGCAACCCAGTGTTTATGCAAAGTGCCCAAAAAGTTGGAATAGAAAGATATTGTGAATATTTAGAAGCATTTAATTTAAAAGAAAAAACAGGAATTGACCTTCCTGGAGAAGTGGGAGGAATATTACACGATCCAAAAAACATGACAGAAGTAGACCTAGCAACAACAGGTTTTGGCCAGACATTTCAAATAACAGCATTACAGAGTTTAGTAACAGTTGCAGCGGTATCTAATGGGGGAAATATAATCACGCCATATGTTGTTAAAGAAATAAAATCACAAGATGGAAGTATAATATCAAAAACGGAACCTAAGATAAAAAAGCAAGTAATCTCTAGTGAAACAGCAGCAGATATTTTAGATGCTTTATATACAGTTGTAGAAGATGGAACAGGTAAAGCAGCTAGAGTAAGGGGATATTCAGTAGGAGGAAAAACTGGAACAGGCGAACAAGAAAGAGGTGCAAATCTTTGGTATTTAGCTTCGTTTGTAGGAGTTGCACCAATAAATGATCCGGAAGTTTGTATTGTATTTAATTTATATAATCCTAAAGGACCACAAGGACACCAAGGTGGAACAATATGTGCACCAGTAGTATCGAACATATTAGATGAAACACTTAGATATTTAGATATTAATCCGGACTATACATTGGAAGAAAACAACATAAAAGAAATATTAGTACCTGATTTAACAGGAAAATCATATGAAGAAGCAGAAAAAACTGTTAAAGAGCTAGGTTTTATATTGGCATCAGACAGTAAGTTTGAAACAGATGATAAAATAACAAATCAAATACCTAAATTAGGTGCTAGTTTAGTTCCTGGTTCTACAATTAGAGTTTATAAAACAGACGATGTGGAAAAGATAACGGTAAAAGTACCAGATGTTAGAGATAAAACATTAGAAAAAGCAATAGCAATGATCAGAAGCAGTGGACTTAATATTCGCATAATCGGAAATGGAAATGCAATTATACAAGAACCAAGTGCAGGCGAAACAGTACAAAAAGGTTCGATAGTAACTGTAAAATTTGTTGATACGACAGATTTACATTAATTTGTTTAAAATATCTTAAATAAGATATAAGGATGAAAAAGAAAGAAGGGAAAATATGTTATTACAATATTTAATAGAAGATTTAGAGTCTCCAAAAATAAATGGAGAAACAAACATAAATATAGAAAAAATAGAGTATGATTCTAAGAAAATAACTAAAGGAGATTTATTCGTTGCAATAGAAGGTTTTAAAGAAGATGGACACAATTACATAGAAGAGGCAATAAAAAATGGAGTGGTAGCAGTAATTGTAAAAAAGGATACAAAGGTAAAACCTAAAAATATTACAATTATAGAAGTAGAAGATACAAGAACAGCTCTTGCAAAAGCAGCAATTGCATATTATGGTAATCCTGCAAGTAAGCTTAAAATGATAGGTGTAACTGGAACAAAAGGAAAAACAACTACAGTATATATGATAAGAGACATATTACTTGCTTCAGGTAAAAAAACAGGAATGATAGGTACAATTTTTAATACTTTTGGGAAGAAAGAAATAGAAGCAACTAAAACATCACCAGAATCATTAGATTTACAAAAATTGCTTAAAGAAATGGTAGATGCAGGTATGGAGTATGTAGTGATGGAAGTTTCTTCACATGCGTTAGAATTAAAAAGAGTTTATGGTATTCATTTTATAGTTGGATTGTTTACGAATTTATCTAAGGATCATTTAGATTTTCATGAAACAATGGATTCATATTTAAAAGCAAAAGCAAAACTATTTAAAGAATGTGATTTTGCAATTATAAATGCAGATGATATATATACATGCAAACTAGAAAAAATGATAGAATGTAAAACTGCAAAATATGGGCTTGATAATGAGTCAAATATAACAGCAGTTGATATAAGAATAAATAATAATTACGTTGATTTTAAAATGTATATAAATAAAATGCTTCAAACGATAACAGTTAAAATACCAGGAAGGTATACCGTGTATAATGCACTTGGAGCAATAGCAGTAACAAGTATGTTAGGTGCGCAAATGGAAGAAATATTAATGGCTCTTTCAAATGTAAAGGTTCCTGGAAGAAGTGAAGTAGTAGACATTGAAAAAACATTTGCTGTTTTACTTGATTATGCTCATTCTCCTGCGAGTTTAGAAGCTATATTATCAAATACTAAGAGATATTCAAAAGGTAGAATAATTTGTGTATTTGGTTGCGGAGGTAATAGGGATACAGAGAAAAGACCTATCATGGGAGAAATATCAGGAAAATATTCTGATTTTACAGTGATAACTACGGATAACCCACGAGATGAAGAACCTAAAAAGATTATGAGCGAAATAGAAAATGGAATAAAAAAAACGAGAGGTCTTTATAAAATAATTGAAAACAGAAAAGAAGCTATTAAGTTTGCAATGAGAATAGCATGGAAGAACGATACTATAATTATTGCGGGAAAAGGGCATGAAACATATCAGATTTTAAAAAATAATAAAAAAATTAAGTTTGATGAAAGAGAAGTAGTTAAAGAAATAGCAAATGAAATGTTAGATAAAAATTTAGAAACGATGTAAATATAGGAGTTGTAAGATAAAAATGAATATACAAATGTTAGTGCTAATATGTTCGTATATACTAGGAATAATAGCCAATATGATTATATTACCATACCTTAAGAAAGTGAAAGCAGGGCAAGTAGTAAGAGATGATGGTCCGAAGTCGCACCTTAAGAAGGCTGGAACTCCAACAATGGGAGGAATAGCAATATTAATATCATCGTTGGTAATGCTTGCGATAGCTGCATTTTATTACCCAATGATTGGTCTTGTAGCGATTCCTTTTGTAGGATTTGGGTTAATTGGCATGATTGATGATATTAAAAAACTAAAAAAATCAAATACGGATGGACTTTCTCCTATTAAAAAAATAATATTATTATTTTTTGTCTCGTCGCTATTTATAATATTATATTTAATAGTATTGAACTTAGGAACTGATACTCTAATGCCATTTTTAAAACAACATATATTACTAAGTACAGGAACATTTGTAATATTTACAATGTTTATTTTAATAGGAACGAGTAACGCTATTAATTTAACAGATGGCTTAGATGGATTGGCAACAGGAATAGTTATAATTATTATGGGCTTTTTTACAGTAATTGCAATAAAAAACAATAATCAGGAGATGGTAATATTTGGATCAACAATAATAGGAACGTGTTCAGCATTCTTATTGTTTAATATACAGCCTGCAAAAATGTTTCTAGGAGATACAGGTTCATTAGCTCTAGGAGGAGCGATAGCATCTATCGCTATAATATTAAAAATGCCAATGTATCTTGGTGTTATAGCATTAATACCTGTAATTGAAACAATATCTGTGGCTTTACAAGTAATATACTTTAAGTTAACAAAAGGGAAAAGATTATTTAAAATGGCACCATACCATCATCATTTAGAATTAAGTGGATTGAAAGAAAACACGATTGTTATTATTTTTTGGGGAATTACAGCAGCATTATGTATATTAGCATATTTTATTTAAAGAAAGGGAATGTATATGGGTAAAAAGAAACAAAATATTAAAGATTTTGGAAATAACAAAACATTTGATTTTAAATTGTTCTTTACAGTAATGTTACTTTTATGTATAGGACTTATCATGCTTGCTTCAGCAAGTTCTTATCATGCATTAACAAACTTCAATAACTCTAGTTATTTCTTAATAAGGCAACTTGCATTTGCAGTTGTTGGAGTAATTATAATGTTAGTTGTTTCAAAGATCAACTACCGTATATATTCTAAGTTTGCCTATATTTCGTATATTATAACAATGATATTCATGATACTTGTTTTTGTACCTGGAATAGGAATAGAATTAAATGGAGCAACAAGATGGCTAAATTTGGGTTTTACAACTGTTCAACCATCAGAGCTTATGAAGGTAGTCCTTATAATAACACTTTCAACATATATAGTAAGTAATTATAAGAAGTTAAACAATATGCTATCATATATAAAACCAACAATGTTTTTTATAATAATATGTATTGTAATGTTTTTCCAGAATCATTTAAGTGGAATGCTAATAATGGCATTTATAACAGGGATAATATATTTAGCAAGTGGGATGAAACTACAAATCAGATATGTAATTCCATTAATATTAATTGGTGGACTTGCAATTGCTGGATTTTTATTTGCAAAAGGATTCCGTATGGATAGAATAACATCGTTTATGAACCCAGAGGAGGACATTTCAGGAAGTAACTGGCAAGCATCACAAAGTTTATATGCAGTAGGTTCAGGAGGAATGTTTGGAAGAGGACTTGGTCAAAGTAGGCAAAAGTATCTATGGCTTCCTGAAGCTCAAAATGACTTTATATTTGCAGTTTTATCAGAAGAATTAGGATTTATAGGTAGTGCCTGTATAATATGTCTATTTGGCTACTTTGTAATTAGAGGAATTAGAGTTGCTTTAAAATGTAATGATTTATTTGGAATGCTTGTTGCAGTTGGGATATCTGCTATGTTTGCCTTTCAAATAATAGTAAATATAGCTGTTGTTACAAAGTCAATGCCAGTTACTGGTATGCCTTTACCATTCTTTAGTGCAGGAGGAACCTCTCTTGTTATAAATCTAGCAACAGTAGGTATACTTCTTAATATATCAAGGCAAGTTGAAAAACAATAAGTCTTAGGAGGAAAAGGAATGAGAGCAATAATAGCATGTGCTGGAACTGGAGGACATATAAATCCAGGAATAGCAATAGCAAAGATAATAGAAAAAGAAGAAAAAAACAGTGAGATATTATTTATAGGAACTAAAACAGGTATAGAAAACGAATTGGTTAAAAAAGCTGGATATAGGATAGAACATACAAAAACAGGAAAATTCTATAGATCATTAACACTTAAAAATATTAAATCAATTATAGATATATTTGCAGGAATAAAAGAATCAAAAGAAATTATAAAAAAATTTAAAGCAGAGATTGTAATAGGTACAGGAGGATATATATGTATGCCAGTTATGCTTGCGGCAAGAAGTTTGAAAATTCCTTATGTACTTCATGAAAGTAATGCTTACCCTGGAATTGCAGTTAAATTTCTTACTAAAAAAGCTTCTAAAGTTTTAGTAGGGTTTGAAGATACAAAGAAAAGATTAAAAAGAAAAGAAAACATAATTTACACAGGCTCTCCTGCAAAGTTTAATGAGGCCGATATAGATAAAATGGATAAGAAGAAATGTATAGAAGATTTAGGAATTTTAGAATTTTCGAAAGATAGAAAAATAATATTTGTAACAGGAGGAAGTCAAGGAGCTAAAAAGTTTAATGAAACAATAATAAAAATCGCATTAGAAAAAAAGAGTGATGAGTTTTTCATTGTACTAGCAACAGGTATGAAGAATTATGATGATGTAATGAATAAAATATCAGATAAAAAAGAGGCAGAGCAATATATTAAAATAGAAAAATTTGTATTTGAAATGGATAAGATGTATAAGGCTTCAGATTTACTTATTACAAGATCGGGAGCTATGACTATTACAGAATTATCAATAGCTAAAAGACCAGCTATATTAATACCTTTTCCTTATGCTACTGAAAATCACCAATATTATAATGCAAAAGCTTTAGAAGACATAGGGGCAGCAAAAATAATTATAGAAGATAATTTAACAGAGGAATTATTATACAAAACTATTAATGAACTCATATCAGATAATAATAAGCTTTTGGAAATGGGTCAAAATGCAGGAAAATTGCAAAAAAAGAATGTAGAAGAATTAATATATAAAGAAATAAAAGAAACAGTTAAAGGGTGATTCAATGAAAAATGCAAAAAAAACAAAAAAAAACATTGTAAAACAAAAAAGGACAAGTAATGTAAATAGCAAAACCGAAAGAAGTGTTGCAAAACCAAAACAAAATAAAAGAAAAAGATTATTTGGAATAATGTTGTTTTGGATAATCGTGATAACAATTTCTGCAACAATTGTTTATGGTGCATATTATTTGTACACGGCTGAATCTCTTAAGGTTAAAAATTTAAAAATAGAAAATTCTAATCATTATGACCCTAAAAAAGTAAAAGAAGTAGCAA
>JAQUBQ010000048.1 GCA_028686615.1 Clostridia bacterium
GTTTGAATAATATCATCAAATATATTATCTCCAATTATAATTACATCTTCTTTTGATAATGAGTTTTCAATTATTATATCAGTATATAATTGTTTCTTAGTAGTATTGCTTTTTTGCATAATATAGCCTTTATCAAAAAACCTATAGTCTATTGCTTCTAATAATGTTATATTTTGCAAATTAGTAGAAATCAAATATATTTTATTTCCTTGTTTTTTAAGTTTTTTCATTTTTCTTAATACTTTAGGAAAAAATATACTTTTTCTACAATATTCATAGTAATATTTATACTTAAAGTTTTCTTTTGGAAGTTTTAGAAGTATAGAATATACTTCAAGCATTGTTTCTTGCATATTCCTATTAGTTGGAAGGATTCCTGTTTTAACAAACCACATAGCTATAGAATTAATAAATAGTATCAACTTTGTTTTAAAAGTATTTATATTTAACACTTTTAATGTACGTTCTAAAGCTTTTACATTTTCTCCAACAATATCTTTTATTGTTCCATCTATATCAAAAATATAACACCGTTTTCTAAACTTCCTCATGATTTTCCTCCTTTATAACGAATTTAAGACTTAATAGAAAAATTAACCACTGGTAATTAACCAGTGGTTAATAATTTACTTTTCGTCAAATATTTTGTAATCATCTGAAACTTGAAACTCTTCTTCCACTTTATCTTCTAATTGTTGATAGTAATTTTTATTGTCCTCTTCTGACATAAGTCTTTCAATACTTTTGGAAGGCTTAAAATATTGATATCCCCTCTTACATATTCCACCGTAAAACTTACTTGCTGCTTTCTTATCATACCGCAGATAATCACTTACTTCGTAAACTGGTGTCCCTTTTGTAATGTTTTTTACTAACTTTAAGAATTCTTCTAAATCCGATTGTCTTTTTGCAGAGAAAAGATGTATTTGCTCGTCTTCGTATTCCTCTGTTAACTCTTGAAGTGCCCGATTTCCAGCCTCTATGCAGTAAATCAATCTCCCAAGAGTTGATGTTGCTCTCGTAGCATATTTATCTGCATATAACATTCTATTTTCCCTTCCTTTCATATAATTATATATTTTAATATTTTATATCAATTTCATATATATATTATAACCCACTTTGTGGTTATTGTAAAGTTATATAAAATATACACTTAACTATTTATTAACATTCTCTTTTTCTTTTACTAATATAATTTAGTATAATTTTAAAAGATTACACTTGTTTTTTATACACATAATGTGTTATACTATGCAAGAATTAACGTTAGCAATTATGCATAGGGGTATGATGTAATGGTAACATGACGGTCTCCAAAACCGTTCATGGGAGTTCGACTCTCTCTACCCCTGCCATCTAGTTCAGATTGAAGATACTTTATCGACATATTAAAACCACCTTAAAGGTGGTTTTAATATGTTTTGATATTTTAATATTCCTATATTGTTTATTTTTATCTGTTTCTTGTTCTATTATTGTTACTTCTTCTGTTTCTATTATCTTGTCTTCTATAGTTTCGTTTAGCATTAGTGTTTTGTTTTTTTACTACCACTGGAGGTTCTCCAGTTAATAAAATTTTATTAACACCACTTTTTTTAGATAAGGTTTCTATCAATATTGACGCTATTTTTTCAGAACCAAAATCATTAACTAATTTAGTTGCAAAATCTTTTGTTCTAGTTATATCTATTTCTTCCAATCTTTTATTTATTAGTTTTATTACATCTTTGTCCCTTGCATCAAATACTTCATTTGAACTCGGAATACTTTTTTCTAATATTTTAACATTTGTTTCTTTTTCAATTCTTTTTACATGGCTAAGTTCAGTTTCCTTAATGAATGAATAAGATATACCATGTTTTTTCGCTCTACCCGTTCTACCAACTCTATGTATATAGAATTCTATTTCTTGTGGTAAATCAAAGTTATAAACATGTGTAACATTGCTAATGTCTAAACCTCTTGCAGCAACATCTGTTGCCACTAATATTTTTATTTGATTTTCTCTAAATTTTTTCATAACAGCATTTCTTTGTTGTTGTGATAAATCACCATGTATTCCAACTGATTTGTAACCACATTTATTTAATGCTTCATTTAATTCGTCTACTCTTCTTTTAGTTCTACCAAATATTATTGCAGATTTTGGAGTATCCACATCAAGTAATTTAGTTAAAGTTTGGAATTTTTGTTTTTCTTTCATTATAATATAATATTGTTCTATATTTGTTGAAGTTCTTTCTTTATCTTTAACACTAATAAATTTGTAATCATCCATTATTGATTTACTTAAACTTAATATTTGTTTTGAAATTGTTGCACTAAATAATAGTGTTTGCTTATTGGTTGGTATGCTATTATTAATAGTTGTTATATCTTCTTTCCATCCCTCTTTTAGCATTTCATCTGCTTCATCTAAAACAAAATATTTTACGTTTTTTAAATCAAGTTTTTTATTTCTTAAATGATCATTGATTCTACCTAAAGTACCAATTACAATTGCAGGTTTATTATTTAAATCTCTTACTTGATCTCTAATAGACATACCTCCCACTAAAGTAGCATATGAAGGTTTTAAATATTTCCCTATCTTTTTAATTTCCGTTACAATTTGCATAGCTAGTTCCCTAGTTGGTGTAACTATTATACATTCTGTGTTTTTAGATTCAAAGTCAATATTATTTAACATAGGTATAACAAAAGCAGCTGTTTTTCCCGTTCCAGTTTCTGCTTCACCAATAATGTTTTTTCCGTTTAATATCTCTTGTATTGTATGTTCTTGTATTGGCATCATTTCTTCAAATCCAATATCACTTAATCCCTTTTTAATTTTTTCATTTATTTGTAATTCTGTAAATTTCATACTTACTCCTTTTCATAAAAAAGAGAACCCTTCTAAATCAAAGGGCTCCCTCAATCAAATGTAATTATACCACAATGATTGGTTTCAGTCAACATAAATCATCGAATATCTTTTATTTTTATTTGAGTTTTAATAACTATATCTTTCCTTCTTCTAATTTTCATGTATAAGCTAATTGTTATTAATAGAACGGTCAATAATACCTTTTTAAAAAATCGTTTTGTCTTATAAAAATGGCCTTATTATGAATAAAAACTGTTAAAAAATTCTTTAAATTTAATTAAAAATCATTTTTTCTAGAATTTCCCAAACTAATGAAAACTAATTTTATAAATAATTTACTAAGAAGTATATAATTTTTTCTTATCTAGTTTAGTTTATTTAAAAACATCCGTGTTATAATAATAATGTATTTAAGGGGTGTATAAAAATGAATAAAAAATTAACTTCTGCTTTCTATAAACGTTCTGCTTTAGTTGTTGCTCCTGAACTCCTTGGAAAAGTATTAGTTCGAAATTTTCCAGATGGAACAACATTACGTTACAGTATAACTGAAACAGAAGCATATTATGGAGAAAAAGATACTGCTTGCCATGCAAGAGCTGGTAGGACAAAGCGCACAGCTCCTCTTTATGAAGAAGGCGGTATCGTTTACATTTATTTATGTTATGGGATTCATAACCTTCTAAACGTCGTCACTGGTAAAAAAGAAGAGCCTCAAGCAGTACTAATTCGTGGCATTGAAAATTATGATGGTCCTGGTAAACTAACAAAGGCTCTAGATATAACAAGAGATTTAAATACTGTCTCACTCATTAATTCAGATACTTTATGGATTGAAGATATTGGGATAACTCCAGAGTACTTCACTACTCCTAGAATTGGAATTGACTATGCAAGTGAACCTTATAAAAGCATAGAATGGAGATATGTTGCTAAATAAAACAATTAACATCTAAGCCCTTGTTTTGCTTGCATATTTTATATTCTTTTTATATAATATTGTAAAGATATTTTACATAAGATAAGAGGTTGTTAAAGTGTATCATAATAAAAATATTAAATTATTTCCAATATATAAATTATTTGCATATGATTATATAAGTTTTTATGCTATATCAACATTATTTTTACACAATGTAAAAGGAATTTCGTTTCCTAATATTGTGTTAATTTCTTCTATATATTGTCTTTTCCAAGTGTTATTTCAAATACCATCAAGCCTACTCGCAGATAAAATTGGTTTAAAAAAATGCATTGTACTTGGAAATATTCTTTGTACCACAGGAATATTTACATATGCTATAACCAGTGGCTTCCCTCAGATAATTATTGGTGATTTTCAAATAGCACTTGGATTTGCACTAAAAGGTGTTTCTGAATCCCCTTTCATTTTCACTATAATGAGAAAAGAGAACCTAGAGGAAAACTTTGCTAAAATTGAAGCAAAAGGCTCTTCATTATACTTTATAATTGAAGCCTTTGCAGCTGTTATTGCAGGATATTTGTTTGTAGTTAATCCATACTTCCCAATTATTATTAGTATACTTGCCATGTCAACTGCAACAATTCTTTCACTAAAGTTTGATGATATTAAGATAAGTAATTCACCAAAGCAAGATTCTTCCCCTAGTTCAAATTACTTTTCTGATATGCTAGATAGTTTTAAATTTATATTTCGCAGTGATAGAATGAAAGCATTATTATTATTTTCATGCGTAACTGCTGGAGTTATTTCTGTTGCCGGAAGCTTTTCTAAAGTATATCTGACTAATATTGGAATATCGTCTGTTACATTTGGATATATTATTTCTGCACTAAGTATAATATCCGCCATAGGATCTTCATATCAAGATAAGTTTCAAAACAAAAGAAGGAAAAAAACCTTATCTTATATCTCTATTACATATAGTAGTGTTTTTCTTTTTGTTGGAATACCACATTTAATAGGTTTTAACCCGAATATATTACTAATTTGTGGACTAATAGTCTTTTCCCTTCAATCTTTCTTTAAAGGAAGTTATAGAGTTATCATGAAAAAGTATTTAAATAATTTCTCTTCTTCTTCTATAAGACCAAAAATAATGTCTGTTTATTATTTATCTGAAATGTTCGGTAATACTGTTTCTTTATTTTTTGCTAGTAGACTGTTAGGAGCTAGTAATATAGGTGTTGCATATATCATATGTGGTTCTATATTCCTTGTCATTATAATTCTAGTCTTAGAGTATATGAGAAGCCGAATAGGACTAAAACCAGAACAATATAAAAAGCATGATATTTTAATTAATTTAAATAAGCAAGATAGAGGTTTAAAATAATCATAAATTAAATATAGCCATATAATATAAAATGGCTATGTTTTTATTTTTGTTTCTTTGTAAATTGCTGGTGAACTTTAATGTTTTATAACCATGTTTTCTTGTTTTTGACAATGTTCTATGATATACTTTTTTCACAATAATTGGAGGTAAAAACACATGTTATGTTCTGTTTGTAAAAAAAATATGGCAGTAATATTTTTAAATAAATTTGATAAAGATGATAATAGCTCTTCAATCCCTGAAGGGCTTTGTATAGATTGTGCAAAAAAGAAAGGTATTGATCCTATAAAATCTGTTATAGATTCAGTTGAGAACCTTTCAGAAGATCAGATGGAAGGAATCACTAAACAATTTGAGAATTTACTTGGTAAGTTTGACCCTAATATGTTTAGTGGGGTTTTTGATGGTTTAGAAGATTCATCTAGTATAAATCCAACTGAATCGTTTTTCTCTTCCTCTACTTCTGATTCTGAAGAAGAAATACAAACTGGTAAAACCACAAAAACCAAGAAAAAAATTAAACAAGATAATAAAAAAACTAAATATTTAGACATATATGGAACTAACTTAACTAAACTTGCAAAAGAAAGCAAATTAGATAAAGTTATTGGTAGAGATAAAGAATTAGAACGTTTAATTCAAATATTAAATAGAAGGAGTAAAAACAATGCTGCTTTAATTGGTGAACCTGGTGTTGGTAAAACTGCTGTAATGAATGGCCTTGCTATTAAAATAGCAGAAGGAGGAGTTCCAAGTAGACTAGAAGATAAGCAAGTATATTTACTCGATATGGCTGCAGTTGTTGCAGGCACTCAATTTAGGGGGCAATTTGAAGCTAGAATGAAAGGTATTATAGATGAATGTAAATCTTTTTCAAATATCATTTTGGCAATTGATGAACTTCATACAATCATGGGAGGAATTGACCATGATAATTCTATGAATGCTGCTAATATGCTTAAACCTGCCCTTGGAACTGGCGATATTCAAATAATTGGAGCTACAACATTAAAAGAATATAGAAAAACAATAGAAAAAGACGCTGCGCTTGAAAGACGTTTCCAACCTGTAATGTTAAATGAGCCTAGTTTTTCTGATACATTAGAAATACTTAAAGGAATACGCCCATATTATGAAGCACACCATAAAGTAATTATTCCAGATGATATGTTGATTCAAAGTATACAACTTTCAAAAAAATATATACATGATCGTTTCTTGCCTGATAAAGCTATTGACTTAATAGATGAAGCTTGTTCACGAGTGTTTTTAGATAATATAATTCTAAACAAAATTGAAGGAATTGAAAAACAACTAGAAGAAATATCTAGTCAGATACAAGATGCTGAATTCGAACTTGCAAATTTAAACAATGATAATCCTGAAAGTTATGAAAAAGCGGCAAATTTAAAAACGATTGAATGTAATCTTCAAACTAAATTAAAAGAATTGAATAAAAAGTCTAACCGCCCTACTCTTTCTTTTGATAACTTAGCAAGAGTTGTAGAACTTTGGACTAATATTCCTGCTTCTAGGCTTACTCAAAAAGAAACAGAAAAGTTACTTAATCTAAATGAAAACTTAAGTAAAAAGATTATAGGGCAAAGTCATGCTGTTAATACATTATATACTTCTATATTAAGAAAGCGTGCTAATATTAAAAATATCGAAAATCCTCCATCATTTATTTTTGTTGGACCTACTGGTGTTGGTAAAACTGCACTTGTCAAAACTCTAGCCTATGAATTATTTGATAGAGAGGATGCTATTATACGTTTAGATATGTCAGAATATATGGAATCACATAGTGCTTCAAAATTAATCGGTTCTCCTCCAGGTTATGTTGGTTATGATGAAGCTGGATATTTAACTGAAAAAGTCAGAAGAAATCCATACAGTATTGTTTTATTCGATGAAATAGAAAAAGCTCATCCATCTATATTTAATTTATTACTTCAAATATTAGATGACGGTAGACTTACAGACTCACAAGGAAAAACAATTTCTTTTAAACATACTATAATTGTTCTTACCTCGAATCTTGGAACCAATTTTAAAAATGATGGATATGGATTTGCTAGTTCAGCAATTGAAGAAGATATGTTAAATTCAAAAGTCCAAGATGCTTTAAAGGAATTTTTCACACCAGAATTTTTAAATAGAATTGATGATATTATAGTCTTTAATAAGATGTCTAAAGATGACTCTCTTAAAATCGCAAAATTAATGTTAGATGATTTCAAAAA
>JAQUBQ010000049.1 GCA_028686615.1 Clostridia bacterium
TTCCTTCTTATTGTATTACAAACTCTTTATATAATGCGTTCTGAGTAGTATCAATAAAAATTGTTCCCGCTATGATTACTCCCGCACCTAACTGCCATTTTTCGTGCGCGCAGTAGTGAACAATGGTGTTTTCTATGGACTGATTATTTTAATGTATGTCTTTTTAACATTTTCGTATATAAGAAATTTTCAAGCTTGCTAGACCATTTATTTATATGTTTCAATAAATACTTAGATTTTGGTATTAGAAAATCTAATGCCATAACAATAATTAAGATTATACCAAAACATATTTTACAAATACTTTTTAAATTTATATTAGTTTCTTTATTTAAAACATCTTTAATATCTTGTAAACATATGTATATACCTAATCCGATTATTATTATACATATTATTAATATAAGAATATATTTAAGGCAATTTGCCCACAGTTTGGAAATATCTTTGAATTTTTTCCTTGCTTTTTCTTCTTCGATTTCTTTTTGTTTTTTCAAGAGTTCATTTTCTATTTTTATTATTTTTAATTCTTCTTCTTTTTGAGTTAATTGGTTTTTAAGAACATCACTCTTTTTTGAAAAAACTCCTAGTACAAATTCTTCATTAATATTTTCTACATTTCCATTAATATCTGTCATTATATCATTTAGAGCAGATTCCTTATTATTATAATTACTAATTTGTATATTATCTAATACATCTCCATCATTTATTAATCCTTCTTTTTTCAATTTTTCTACAACATTGAAAAATGTGTATTTTATTTGGTCTGTCATTTCTAATGACAATCTGGCATTTTCTACTAAT
This sequence comes from Clostridia bacterium, assembly GCA_028686615.1. Lineage (GTDB taxonomy): Bacteria > Bacillota > Clostridia > TANB77 > CAG-465 > CALXJE01. The sequence goes on from JAQUBQ010000049.1 coordinate 808, forward strand.
TTTATTTTTGGAAGGTCAGGATTGCTTTTATATGTCTTAAGCCATAAAACAGTTATTAATTCTATATCGTTTATTAAATAACCTATCTCATTAAACTTTTTAACATTAAAATAACTGTTTGTTAATGTAATTAAATCATAATTTATTGTTACAAATATTGCTTTGCTTTCTTCAAGTTTTTCAGGTTTATCGCCACCTCTAAGTCTTGCAATTGAAGCTATAGTTTTTACATCACTTTGTATCATTCTTTCTACTTTTTTTTCATTATCTTTGTCTTTTTTATTATAATTTTCATTAAGAAATGTTTCAAATTCAAGTTCTCCTATAACTTCTACGTAACCATTGTCTTTTTTATAATCTGGAGTATCTACTATTTCAATTCCTTCGTTATTTACTAACTTTTTTAGATTACCTAAAATTCGATCAACATCTGACAAACTATAACCTTGGAGATTTAATCCTTCTAAAGTCTTTCCTTCTAAATGATTTCCATTCTTTAATGACTCTCTATACTTAGCTATAATGTTATATAATTCTTCATAATTATGTTTGAAACATTTAATCTTAGCTTTCTTTTCCTTCAACAAGTCAATCAACTTTTTTGCGCTGTTATTCTGTTCTCTTGTCTTGTATCCTAATACATTTAATATAAATGGTGCATCTAAATAAATTTCCAATTTCTTTAATGTTTCATTATTATCATTTTCAACTTGGAAATATATAGCATTAGCTAGCATATATCCTAATGTTATTCTGCTAATATAGTCAAATATTTTACTATTATCTTCGTGATGCTTTAACACAAATTTTGAAATATGAAAACAAATATGTGTCTTGTCTTTAAATAAGTTGTCTTCTAATCCCCTTGTATTCTTTAATGTTATGAAGCCGTTTTGCTCCAAAAATATAGCAAATAACTTTTCTGTTTGAGACCTATCTATATTTTTAAATTTATTGTCCGATTCCCTTAAAAATTTTGCCAATTCTTTTATTACTTGTTCTGATTCATTTCTAATTATATCTTCTTTGTTTTTAAATTCCTCTAGTTCTTTAGTAACATCACATATTAAGTAATATTCTTTGTTAACTTTATTAATTTTACCCTTTAATCTATTAAATACTTTAAACAAAACTGCCATTGGTAATTCTTTAAATGAAAATTGTTCATTCATTAAACTTATTATTTTTTCACAGTCAATTACATTTCCTATTTTTGTATTGTTACCTACTAAAAACAATATCATCGGCTTTAATAATTCTATATTGTCCTTCTTAGTTTCTTCCCAAATTGCTGTTAATATTGCTGTATTATTAAGTATAGTATTATTATTCATGTCTATTATCACCCTCGACATAATTATACCCCATTTCCTCTAATAATTCAACAAAATAGTCTATGTAATGCATTCTATATTTTTCATAGAGTTTGTAAATTCTAACTATTAAATTATATGACTATTTTTAAAGTTTATGTTGCTTTATTAATCAGTCCTTAGAAAACACCATTGTTCACTACTGCGCGCGCGAAAGTTTGCAGTAGGCAGATGGGGGTTATTAGAAAGAGAGCTAACGTTTGTTAACTCTCTATTTGTTTTGTCGAAAATTGTAAGTGTTTTTATTCAGCCTCAATATAATACCAATTCTCACTAATTTTTTTCTTATTGATTATATGATATTCCCATTTGAATTTTTCCTCATGAGTCATTTTAATAATGTATTGTCCCCATCTCATTGTTGATTTAAATAAGAAACGTACATTTCCGTAATCTTTGGTTATCTTTTTTAATTTGCATTTTTTCATTAATTGCAACGTTTTTTCAAAATCATCTTGATTTAGTTCTACTTTTGAATTTTTGTTATTTTCATTTACGAATGTATATATACTTCCTGCTTCATCTATGTGAATCTCTTCGTAATTAGATAATTCTTCTAACACTTCTTCGAATAATGTTTTGTTATTCTCAAAAACTTCTATTATAGTGTTACTATTTTCTTTTTCCTCTGTTGTTGAACCGACAAATGAAAACATAAGAATATATTTAAAAAGTATAACTATTAATGCTGTTACTATAGCAATTATTGATACTATAATTATCGTTGTTTTCGTATTCATAAATTATTCACTCTCCTCAATTTATCCACCATAGTGTATACCTTTTTTTATCCAATAATGATCTTCTTTTGTATCTCCCCAGCGGAATGGGCCTCCTAAAAGTGCGCCTTTAATTCCCTTAGCTGCTGCTCCTCCTCCAAAATATGTTACAACAGAAGGATAGCCCATAGCAGTTGCTACTATTCCATAATGCATGTTTCCAAATTGTTCAGCATTCATTACTGCTCCGTCCCATATAAATAAACCATCAATTCCTAAATATGGAACACCTATATCATTCTCCCATTGTGCTTTTCTCTTATAGTCCCATTGCGCATCGTGATCTGCCATGTTTTTAAACCATAGGGTATTTACTGCCGACACTACTATTTCTACCTTTGAATTAAAAGATATTGTGTTGATTTAATTATACTAATGTTTTTTTGTACCACTTTATTTATTGCCACACTGTAGTTAGGTATCGTTTTGGTACTGTTAATCTAGTGGACGGAGGCGTTGGTTTAGGTGCTTGAGCTGGCGGTTTAAATGCTGCCACTGTGGATGCATTTACCCTTGTTATGCTAAGTTTTGCAAAGCAACCTCCTAGCCCTTCCAAATTTATCGGATTGTTTAAACAATGTTATGCGATAATAAACCTTGTCCAGTACTCACTATACCATCTGCATTTATAAATTTCCCAGTGTTAGGATTGTAATATCTACACTATAAGTAATATAATCCGGTTTCTTTATCGTATCTATATCCCCTATACAAATATAAGTTTACTCGCCATAAATGTGTTTCATATGTTATGTCTAGGTTGCCTATTATGAATTATATTTTTAATTTGAAATTATATAATTATTAAGTAAAATATTCAATTTTTTCTTTTATATCTAAAAACTTTTTAACATCTTTTTCATAATTAAACATTAAACCTAATAAATGCTGATAGTCTGTTAATTCTTTATATCCAATAACAGTTCCTTGTAAATTATCTGAAATAAAAGTATTGCAATACCAATTATAGGGGAATCTATAATCTACAATTTCAAACATATCATCTAAAATCCATTGTGGTACAGATATGCCTTCACATATTACAAGATATCGAGTTTTTCCTTTATAAAACATTATTCCATAAACTTCATACTCTACATTAAGATTAATATCAAATTTTTTATCTCCAAAATCATTATAATAGCCATATTCGACCGCATAATAGTTGTCATCATGAGTATCTTTTTGACCTTCTGGTTTAAATAACACCAACAATTCGTAATCATCTGGCATTTTGTTTTGTTTACAAATTACTTTCAAACTATCACCTTCTTTATTTAACAATATTTACTATTTTAAAATCATCTGCTATTTTTATTACTGTATTATACACATAATGAATAACTATTTTGCCCTGTGACGTCGATACAAATTGCTGCATTTTCACCCAACCATCTGATGCTAACCATCTGGAATCATTCATTATAATATTTTTAATTATCTCACCTTTTTCTGGCATTGAACGCACTTGTTCTATTGATAATTTTTGTGTAAGATTAGATGCTTGTTTTATTGCCGTTGAACCTTTTGAAACAAATGGTGCAAGTTTTGCTGTTGTTTTTACTACAGCCCCGCACTTTTGAAGCAGCTCCTGCAACGATTGTACCACCAACAGCACCACCAATTATTGTACCAGATACAATTGCTTTTTCTTGTACTGGTTTTGGCTTATCTTTTGTTAGTATCGCACCAACTACTCCTCCAATTAAACTACCAACAGCAACTCCTATTATTACGGATTTGTTTCATCTGTTACATATTCATATTTTGTTTCATATCTTTTTTCGTTATCTTTTATTTTTGCTATATTCCCTTTATTATCATATACATATTCATATGAACCTGTTGTACCTGTTTTTGTTTTTATTCTTTCAAATTTATCATATGTATATGATACTTGTTGACTATTTCCATATGTACTTGATAAAAGTTTTCCATTTCTTTGTTCATAGTTATTTGTTATGAGTGTATTATCTGTTGTAAGAGGTTGTGTTTTAGCAAGCAAAAAAGGAAGCTAGCAATTGTATTTGTGTTACATTTTCGTCAAATATTGTTGTGAAGTTAAAATTTAATCTTATCTATTTTATTTAATAATTTTTTACTTATCTTAATATTTTCATATTCTTTACAATTTTCTATGAGATGTTTATATAAATCTTTACGATTATTTACTGATATATCTATAATTATAGGTATTTTATTATTAAGTTCAGTAATAATAACACATTCATAAATTAAAAAGTTTAAATATTTTATAGATATCACGTTTTTAAATTCTATTTCTCTATCAACTGTATAACACATATATAATCTATCTTTATATAAAATAAATTTCCCATTTAATGTTTGTTTTAAGTTTTTTATAATCGTTATAGCAGCCCATCCACCAAAAAGTGATATATATATAATTGCATACTTTAATTCTCCTATTATTGATAATATACCGAAAGTTAAAATAGAACCTATACAAATAATTAAAGATATTATTGTAGCTGTTTTTTTAATACTATATATTTTTTCCATACTTTATCTCACCTTATTCTATTCCATATTTTTTATAAAACCAATCTTGTGTAGCAGTTATTCCCACATTTGAGCCATATATAAATCCAATACCTGCTGGTATGCCTACAGCCATACCTATGGGACCAGTTGCAACGCCTACTCCAATTATAACCCCACCAATTGCTCCTGTAATAACGCTTGCAAGAAAGCCTTCTACTTGTACTCCTGTTTTTATCCATCTCTCTTGAGTTGTATTACTATTTTGTGCTGTCCAAGTATCACCAATATCCCAAGCTATCAGTCCAACCGATGCTATAGTTCCAATAGTACCTAAAGTTTTGCCTGCTTTTGCATAGGGTGCAATTTTTAGATTTTCCTTAACAGTAAAACTAACCGTTGCATATTTTGATGCTCCTGTAGCAGAAGCAGTAACAAGGCTTAATCCTGGCACTGTTTTAGTATAACTACTTGCAACACTACTTCCTATATCAAGTGCTGTACTTATTGAGCCACCTGTATTAGCTATAATATTTTTTTTAGGTGTTGTTTTTGCAGGTGCTGGTTTAGGTGTGGTTGCAGGAGGTGGTGTCGTAAATTTAACAGTACCAGTAGAAATACCGTAAAAGTAATATCCACTTGGGTCATAATTATTTATTGGGTTATTTCCACAATACGCAAACATATTTTTATCTAGTAGTCCTTGACCAGTTTGTACGAGCCCGTCAGCATTGATGAACCTACCCCATTCAGGATTATAATACCTACTCTGTAAGTAATATAGGTTAGTTTCTTTATCGTATCTATACCCTCTGTATGTGTATGGATTTATATTTCCAATATTACTTTGATTGTTTGATACATCTTGATTGTTTTCATCTAATATGCTTATTATATTACCCCATGAATCATATACGTATGTTACTACTTGGTTCATATCTTTGTCTAGTAATCCTATTATATCATTTTGTCCATTTCTTATGTAGTAGTATTGATTGTCGTTATACTTGAACCCTATTAGGTTTGATTGTTCATCATATTGATAGTTTAGTACGTTACTTCCTGTTACTTCATATACTACTCTGTCACCTTCTAGGTAATACTTTGTTGTTATTCCATCTACTGTCTTTTCTGTTCTTATTCCATTTTCGTTATATTTGTAACTTATTTCTAGTTCTTTTAATGTATCTTTGTATGTTGCTAGCTGTCTTCCATTTACCCACTTTAATTGTTTGCTTTCTCCTACTTTTATTGGATTACCAATCTCATCATATTCTATTTCTTCTCCTGCATATTCTATTAATTGGTCTTTCCATGTTTCATCATATGTATATTGCAGTTCTTTTGTTGGAAGGCTTTCTATCTCTTCTGTCTCTGTGTATTCATACTCTATTTTATTTAATGCGTTTCCTCCTAAATCATACTCGTATATTACTGTTTTGTCAAGTTCTTTGTTGTCTTCTCTTATTAGTTGATTTAATTCATCATAGTAATATTTTTGTGTTTGTTCTTCTCCTTTTGTTATTGTTTCTATATTACCATTTGCATCGTACGTATATGATATTTTATTATCTTTATTTGTTATATCTTTTAACATGCTTGTTGTTTTAAATGGATTTGTTTCATCTGTTACATATTCATATTTTGTCTCATATCTTTTTTCATTATCTTTTATTGTTCTTTTTGTTTGCCTTGCTAGTGTATCATAGTCATATTGCAACCCTTTATTTTTCTCTCCATTTAAATATATGTTTGTTATTTTATTGTCTTTATCATATACATATTCTTGCACTGTTTTTAGTAGTGTATTATTAATTTTAAATTTTGTTTCTATTTTATTTACATTACTATTTAAATCATAATTATATTCTATCTTTAGTAAATCTGAAACATTTAGTTTTACTAATCTGTTTGCTAAATCATATTCATGTATTTTTGTTTCATTATTTTCTATATCTTTAATCTTTG
>JAQUBQ010000050.1 GCA_028686615.1 Clostridia bacterium
AACATATGAAAACTACAGATTTTGCAATGATATTTATAGCAATATTATTACCAATAGTAATAGTAGTATATGTTGATATTTCCTTTCTTTTAAAAGCAGAAGAGGAAAGACTATACTATATAAATGTAATAAATTCAGCTATTGAGGATGCTACATATGCTATGAAAACAGTTGAAGGAGAAGAACAAGATGTTGACTATGGGTACTCTGGTTTAAGTGAAAAAAAAATAGCAATTAATGCAAAGGTAGCAGTAGATACGTTTTTTGAATCCTTATATAATAACTTTGATATAAAAGGGGATAAAATAAATGAAAGCTATATAAAAGAATATGTACCAGCTTTAGCAATTGTTGACTATGATGGTATATATATGTATTCAATTAATACGTATAAAAATATTGTAACGAATAGAGAAAGTATAGGACATGTACTAAAACCTAAAAGATATTTTTCATATACATATGGAATCGAAAACAACAATTTGATTACAGGAGAAGAATTAATTAATATGGGAAACAACCCGAGATCTACAATTAAGATAATTACAGTACAATTTACAATGGATGATTATATTGTAGTTGTTGGAGAACCAGACATACAAATGAGAGGGTTTTATATTGAGGATAATAGAAACAACACAATTTTATATAATAATAGAACAAGTATAAGAGAAGAAGTGTTACAGCATTTGAAAATAAAGAGGTTACAAGTAATATCAGATATAGTATCACAAGAAATGTCGTTTGCAGTGAATAATCATAACTTTTATTCGGATTTAAAATATGAATTTGTTTTTCCAACTATTGCAATGTCGGACTGGGAACAAATGATAGGCAAGGTGGGAATAATAGCTTTTATACAGGGAATTAAAGTTGGAAATGTTAAGCTTAACTATGTAGCACACGGTATTTCAGGATTAAAGCTTACAGATAGATATTATGTATCTAAGCCATTTGATGAAAGACCGGAATTAAATTATTATCATACTACCAAAGATTGTCCTACTTATAAATCTGCAAGACATCCATTATCAGGATATTATATGAATAAAATGGATGCAGCAACAACCGGATATTACCCTTGTCCGGTTTGTAAGCCATAGTATTAGGAGGTATATATGGAAAAGAAAAAAAATGAAGATGTAAGGAAGAAAACTATTGATACAACAACTGGAAAAAAGACTAAAACAAAAACTAAAGAAAAAAATAAAATTACAGATCTTAAAGGAAATGCAGTTGAAACTGAAAAGTATGTAAAACATAAAAAGGGAATTAAAGATCATTTTAGAAAATTTAAAAAGGCATATATGCTAATACTAGGAATTATAATCCTTATTTCTGTATTTATAAGCAGTGTATTACTTATAAGAAACTATGTTCTCAATGAAAAATACGAAAAATTTGAAAAGAAAATGGAAGACTATGGTTATGGTTTGTTTTATAATAATGAGTCTGTGAAATCTAATCAAAAAGTTACAAAGCTTGAATTAGTAAAAATAATAATAGCTTCAGTATATAATACAACACAAGTAGAAAGTATAGGGTTCGGACCTCAAGGAAAATATGAAGGAGATGAATGGGTAAGAACTGCAGAAGTTTTTGGAATAATTGATAAGGGATATGTGACAAAAGATAACTATAATGAACAAGCAACATATTGGGATGCTATATATTTTTGTTTAAATGCTAGGAAAGCAATTCTAAAAATAGAAATTGGATCAAAGGTAGAGAGTAAATTTAAAAACTTACAGACTTTTACTAGCAAACAAAAAATGTATATAAATGATATAGCTGAAAAAGAACTAATACCTAATAATGACAAAAAGCTAAATATAAAAACAGATCTGTTTAAGGGACAACTTAATGAGATTGTTGTTAATTTTGTTGAAAAATATAATACTATAGCTCCAGAAGGAGAAAAGATTATAACAAAAGAAGAGAGTAAGCCGAGTAACAGCAAAATATATCCTTATATATTATACTCAGTTCCTAAAGAAGTATATGAATATACAGGAGTAAATGAAGGTACACCAGATTATAGAACACCGGTACAAATATATAAATACAGAAAAGATTATTATGAACAAGTTACTTATAGATCAGAATATCATTATAATGTAATATTAAATATAGATTATAAAACAATAACAGAGGAAAGCTTTAAAGAACAAATAGACAAATATTTAAAATATTATTATGACGAGGAAATTAAGGAATATGTTAAATATGTTAAAGATAATGAAATACAAATTAAAGGAACAGCAAAAGTACAACTACCGATATTTTATTTAGATGGAATACTGTTTAGATCTAGACTAAAACTAACATTTGAAGTACTAAATTCTAAAACAGATAAAAACTTATTATTTGCAGATAGTATCAGAAATAATGATGTAATTTATACAAAAAAGAAATATGAACTTTACGTTGATGCGCCTATGGGAGAAACATTAATGAGTAGATCTATGAGAATAGATTTATGTTCAATAATTGATATTTTAGTAAGTGACAAAGAGGCAAAAGTAAAAAATGAATTATAGGAGGAAATATGAACAATTTAAAAATAAATTTTATTAAAAGAATTATAATTTATGTTATTGGCTTTATATTATTTAATATTTCTTCTAATATTATTGCGTATGAAATAACGCATGAAGCAAATGTACTAAATCAAGAACAATCACAAGAATTTGGAAAGAACAGTGCAGTATATATAAAAGAGACGAGTGCTTATCCTCCCACAGCAAGTGCATATGCTGAATCTTTAAAAAAGTGTAATGATACTCCGAATGAGTGTAGAGGTGCAACATTTTTTATTGGAGCTTCGGATAATGGTTGGGTGTATAAAAGTAAGAATCAAACAGCAAGCTCACAGGCGGATCCTAATTTTAATGAAACTCCACATGGTGACTGGAGATCATTTGAAAGGTATTATGAATATTTCCACCCTGAAAGAAACAGCTATTATATGCCATATTATAAAGGTGCTTATGAAAGATATTATTTAAGATATAAAACAACTATAACAAATGATTATCCTCAAAGTATAAATGCTGTTGCAAATGGACTTTATGGTGGAATAGCTGATGTAACAGAAGAAAGTCATGGTTATCATGGTTTATATAATGAAAGAGCAGCTAAAGGTGGAGCAATTACAAAGCTTAATATAAATAAGACTCCACTTCGATTGAATGATCCTAATTCTGTAATAGTAAAGACTAACTGGCATAAATTTAAAATAATAGATGGAATATATTTTTCATATAATATAATTGAGCCAGAAACAATTAAAGAAATATGGGATGTTTTTGGTAGTAGAGAACAAAACGATAAATTAAGCATATATATGTCTTCAGTTTTAAGAACATCTGCAGAGAACAAAGGCTATTACAGCAATATGGATACAGCATTTAAGTTTTGGGAATCTACTGTAAGAGGAGCAAAAGGGTGGGGTTGGGATAAATCGCCATCAACTACAGGAAGAGACGCAAATGATAAAATAAAACCAGCATCATCAGCATTAAACTATTATGATAATATATTAGTTTTACCTAAAGAATCTGGTACAACAGTATATGTAAGGCATATAGATGTTACAGACCTTAGTGTTATAAATACAGAAACTGTTGAAAGTATAGCTTCTACAAAAAACTTATCAACTGAACAAGGAAAAGCACAATACATGGATGGGTTCCCATATCAATATAAAGGAGATGTGGATAGAAAAGAAGCTAATATTACAGAAGGTGAAAAGTTCTTTAATGAAAAATATATAAGACAAGCCAATGGAAACAATTTATTAATAGGAAATATAAAATATGGATTTGAAGCAACAGGAGACGAAAATTTCTCATATTGGAAACACCTTACAGCTTCTGATAAAGAGAAGTATAAAAACTATAAATGTTTGGGTGCAGTAGTTGGTAAGGGTGAAAATATATTAGAGGCTGTAAATAACAGAAATGAAAGCTTAAGTAAAATAGCAGATATAAGGAAAGAAGCATTTGGAACTGGAACAGGAAACTTAACAGAAGAATCAGGTGGAATAAATATAAATGGAACTTGGACGACTGTAAACATATCTAAAGATGAAAAAAAACCTGTTGTAGTAATAGACTTTTATTATGAAAAACCAGAAACAAAGGTATATGTTAGGCATGTAGATATTTCTAATATGTCTCAAATTGGAGATGCTAATATACCAACAGATACAACAGGAAAATTAGTTCCTGGAAAGCTAGGAATAGCTTTTATTGTAAATAGAGAGAATTGGGAATTTTCTACTAGTAATATAACTGCAAATAGAAGTGCTGTGGCTCCAGACTATTCAATGTATACTTATCAGGAAGAATTCTTGAAGCCAATTGGAGATACAATACTTAGAGTAGCAAATATAAAATATTCTACAACCGCAGGATCATATTGGGATAATTTATCATCTTCAGATAAGACATCATTTGACGCATATCAGTGTGTAGGTGCAGCAGTTGGAAAAGGTCAAAGAGCAGATTTAGCTGAAGTAACTAAAAGAGATTTTAAAACAGAAGTTTTTAATAATTCCAAGGAGGATTTTTTAAGAATTGGAGAGTATAAGGAATCAAACGAGAAGCAAATATATAAAAATGGAGATTATACATCAGTAGTAATAGCAGATAATGATTATGAAGTGGTAGTAATAGATTTCTATTATATGGCAAAACCACCACCTCCTATAAAAACTGTTTATGTAAGACATATTGACGTTACTGGCAAATCAACATTTAATGCTACAACTGTGGATACTCTAATTCAACAGGGAAAAGTTCTTAAAGGAACAGGGGTTGCAAGTATAAAAAACAGATACGGAACTATTACCACATTAAATAAACAGACAGGAATATATGTAGGTTATCAGGAAGTGTATAATACACAAGATATAAACCAAATAACTGTAAGACGAGATGCATCAGAAGATTATAATTGTATAGGCACAAACATAACACAAAACAACTCAAATAATATAGCTAATGCAAAAACTGCTATGAATAACCTATTAAATAATTACAGTTATAACACTTCAGTGACATCACAAGTAACAGCAACGTCTTCTAGTTATGACACAATATTAATGGATTTTTATTATAGGAGCAAACATCAAGGAACACCTATAGAAAGAAAAAAAATAGGTAGACTAGCATTTTACACTATAAAAGGCTTAAGCGAGCAATTTGATTCTACCATTAATAATTATACAGATGTTAATGTTGAAAAAGTGGATGTGATACCTTCTAATGAAACAATTACAGCGGCTACAGATAACGCATACTCGTTTATGCTTGGTGCTATTAATATCAAAAAGCAAGAAATTGAAAATAATGAGTATAGCATAAACTACGATATAACTCAACAATACAAAGTAAATTATAAAGATTGGAGTTCAAAATGTAGTGGAGGATGTAAAGGAACAGATAATGACAAATTAGTAAAGTCTTATTGTGGAGCAAGATATAAGTCAGGTACAAAAAAGGTTTGTGATTCAGAGGGTAAAAATTGTAAAGATGTAGATGTTTATAGTACATGTACAGGAAGCTGGACAGCAAGCTATAAAACAATAACAACAAATGTTAAGTCAACAACAGTAAGGTATATATACAATATACCATATAATTATGAATATTATAAAGTTAAGAATTTAAGAATGTATGCTATAAGTAAGATGCAATTATATGATGCAGAAAGTAATTATGGATTACCATTATTTGATGGAAAAACACATAGAATAATGCCAACAAATGAATACTATAATATATTTAAAGAATCAAATACAACATTTACACCTTCAAATGATTCGCAAGCACCAAGTCACACTAGTAAAAAATTATTAACAACGTTAGTTTTTGAGTATAACAATGAAGATGGGGATGTAGCTGCATCGGTTCCTGAAGGTGATGGAAATACTAAGGTGAAAGATTTATTTAAAAATTATATTTCACATTCAACTGCCGCAAAGATGAACAGTATGAATGAAAGTGGAACTGTATCTAATGGAACAAGCATTACAGCAACATTCAATATAAATAATGATAGAATTTCTTTTATTGATAATCTGTCAAATAAAACTGCAATTATAACAGGCGATTCTACAAAAAGTATTAGTAGCAATACGGAAAAATCATATGAAAACTCATATAGTAGAAATGAATTCAATGCCCAGAAAGAGGTTAACTTGTCGAATTATACTTATTCAAAAAGCAAACAAGAAGTTACAGGGACTAGCAATTTAACATTTAAATATGAAGTCACAGATTCTGATAAAGTTAGCATAAAAACTAAATATCCTGAAGCTACACAAAGTTATTATGAACCATCAGGATATATAACTAAACATGATGCAGAGGGGAATAAAAATTATTTTAATATTGAAAGACTTTCAGTACCAAAAGAAAGAGTAAACGGTAAAAGATACTCAGTATCTGACATAGAATATGACATAATTAAAGGAAATTCTCAATTGAATTTTGATGTAAAAGATACAGCAGCAATTAATGGAGATCACTCGTGGACAAAAACAAAAGTAGATGGAAACGGAGGGGAAACTTTTGCAGATACAGAAATGTATAGGAAGACAAACCAAGTTACAACTCTGATTTCACCAGGGACATTAGGGAAAATTATATGGGAATATGGGAAGAACAATAACAATAAAAATGATGCAGATATAGTAGATGTTTTTACACCGGTTTCGTTTACTACATCCGTAAAAAGTGCTAATAAAAATGAATTTATAAATCATACGAACAAAGACATAACTAATCATATACAAAAAAATTCAAGATTTACAATAGACATTGAAACAAAGAACCATACCAAATATACTGGAATATCAAATGTATTAAAATATGTTGATAGATACTATATAAAATTTGATTTTGATGTACAAGATATAAAGATATACGATGCTCAAAAATCATCAGGAAGAGAGTATATTTATACTTCAGTAAATAAAAACACATGGATTGGACCTATATATAATCAATATAATATTAATACAGCATCAAATGGTAAAGTGTATATAAGTGCCGTGGCTCTTGCAGACCCAAATTCAGCATTAGAAGAATCGGTTGTAAATCAGGGAAGTAATGAATATGTTGTAAGAGCGATATCGAATAATGCACCAAATTCATTAATAAATGATGTTTCAAGAGGAATAATAGAGGCTACGACATATATAAGAAGTCAAAGTAATGGAGGAAACAATCAGAACAGGTATCAAGGGGATAAGAATATAATACATTATAGTAAGTATTATACACAAAAAAATATTTTTGGAGATAGTACATATGTAGCAGAGAAA
>JAQUBQ010000051.1 GCA_028686615.1 Clostridia bacterium
TATTCCTCGCTACTGCTATAATATCATAACCCATTTCACTTAATTGTATTGCTATTTCATATCCTATTCCTGAGGATGCTCCTGTAACTACAGCCTTCATATTCTTCTCCTTATAAACTCTTTATAACTACTCTTTATAATAACTTTTTATTGTTTGTTAATATTCTAATGCAATTATCTTTTTTTATTCATTATAAATTCATAGACGTTCTTTTATTTATGGCTTATTTTATATTCTTTTTTACTCTTTTTCAAGTAAATTTTCCTTTTTCCATACTATTATTCTTATCTCAATGAATTATCTTTTAATATTGGTACAATATATTATATAAGATCTTTATATAAAAATCTAAGCACTTTCATATATTTTCACATAAAAAAACATATAGGGATTTCTCTCTATATGTTAAACTTTTACCTAAATATTTTTTGAATTTATGGCGGAGAGAGAGGGGTTCGAACCCTCGCCAGCCTTACGACTGCTAATTGTTTAGCAAACAATCCCCTTAACCACTTGGGTACCTCTCCTAGTCTAATTAAGGTAATTCATATTATATACTAATTTAAAAATATGTCAATATTTAAATTACTATTATTTTATTAATAATATATATATGGGTGTCTTTATTTTATATATTATGTAAAACACATTGATAAAAGGCGGCATATATGTTATAATTTTTTTATATTTTTTTAGAAAGTAATATAAATAATATTACGGAGGTGCTCTAAATGTTAAAAAAGTCAATTCTGCTTTTAATTCTCTCTTTCTTATTGGTAACTATGTTTACCTTCAACTATTCTTCAGCCACAGCTTTTACAGAAGTAGAAATAGCCTATGCCTTTACACGGTTTGCTTTAAATGATGTTAATCGTAATACAAATCTTGAATTGGCATCAAAAGCTATTGATTACTACATAATACCAAATAAAGGATCCTTTTCTTTTAATGATGTTGTTGGTCCAAGAAGTTCTTCTAGAGGGTATAAGTCTGCAAATGTAATAATTAATAACAAGTTTGTTCCTGGTATAGGTGGTGGTATTTGCCAAGTATCCTCTACATTATACTGGGCTGCTACAAAATGCAACTTACAAATACTCGAAAGACATCCTCACTCATTACCTGTGAAATACATACCAAAAGGTAAAGATGCTACTGTTTCATACAAACAATTAGATTTAAGATTTCAAAACAATACTGGGGATCCTATAAGAATTGAAGCACACACTAATAAGAATAATGGAATTCAAACCATACGTATTTGGCAAAGAGTACCAAAGTATTAATAAATGAGAAACCACCTATAAATTAGGTGGTTTCTCGAGCATATAAAAGTACTTACGCTTCTTTTAAAATCAATGACTTAGTTGCATTAAATTATAAAATACAAAAGCATGCACTCCTTATATATCAAGGCTTACATACTTTTGCTTTGTTTTTATAATGGCGGAAGAGGTAGGATTCGAACCCACGGTGCCTTTCGACATCACCAGTTTTCAAGACTGGCTCCTTAAACCACTCGGACACTCTTCCAATTGCAAATGTAGTATTATTATAACATACACTCTTTGTTTGTCAATAGTTTTTTTAGGTTTTTATATAGTATACTTGGTAAAAAGGAGGACTTGCCTCCTTTTTTATATAAAGCTTTTTCTGTTTTTTGCTTCATTTAACACTTGCCTTTCTTCATTTGATACAGTTCCTTCTGTTTCCCCTTTTTTTACTTTTTTCAAATACAAGTTTGAACCTGTCCTGTGAAATACATTGTTAAGCAATACCCCGTCATCTTTATTATCTAACATTGCGACAACAAAGCTTAATTCATTATTGCCTGATTCATAGGCATCATATCTTTTTATTGCTGTTTTTTGTATACATTTTTCAATTTTAATATCTACTTCATTAATTTTAGACTCAGTATTTTTACATTTATTTTCGACCTGATTTAACCTATCATATATTGACTGAAATTCATCTTTTATATTTGTTTTAGAATTAAACTTTTTTAATGTCTTTTCATACATAGCTATATATTTTTTTAGAAGTATTTTGTTTTTAATGTAAAGGACTATGATTGTTATCCACATTATCAACAATAGTAGTGTTAATAATACCACGTATTCTGTAGGTATAGCTCTTAATAGTTTCATCATAATTTCACCTTCTAACTATAATTCTATTTTTAATTTTTCTAGCACTCTCTCTAATCCTTCATTATCATAATATTCAATAACCAGTCTAGGCTTTGTCTTAGCTGCATCTATTTTAACTTTCATTCCAAAATATTCTGTTAACTTTTCTTCAACAGTTCTAAATATTGCCCCCGTTTTTTTTGCTATTTTCTTTTTCTTTATATTATACTTATCACTATTATATATTAATTTTTCAACTTCTCTCACTGTAAGTTTTTTTTCAATAATTATTTTTGAAAGTCTTATTTGCTCTGCTTCATCTTCAATTGCAAGTAAAGCTCTTGCTTGTCCTTCTACTAATTTACCTTCTAACAATTGGTCTTGAATAATATTAGGTAACTTTAAAAGTCTAATTGTATTAGAAACCGCAGGCATACTTTTTCCAGTAACCCTTGATACGTCGGCCATTGAATAGCTTTCTATTTCCATAAGTTCTTTCAAAGCTTGTGCCACTTCTATTACATTTAAATCTTCTCTTTGTATATTTTCTATTAAAGCTACTTGCTTTTTTCTAGTATCTGTATAATCTTTAATTATTACTGGCACTTTTTTAAGATTGGCAAGCTTTGCTGCTCTCCATCTTCTTTCACCTGCTACAATTGTATATCCACTGTCATTTTTTACCACCAATATTGGCTGTATAATTCCATTTTCCCTAATAGATGCTGCTAATTCTTCTAGTTTAGATTTATCAAATACTTTTCTTGGTTGGTTAAGCATAGGCTCTATTTCAGATATTTTAATTTCTCTTACATCTTCTAATTTTTCTCCGTCCTTTTGTGTAATTGTTTTTACATCATCAATATCATCAAATAATGCATCTAATCCTCTACCCAATCCTTTTGTACCTTTTGTCATTCTTTTTCCTCCTTATTTTTATTTATTAACTCTTTCGCTAATTTTTTGTATGTTCTTGCTCCTTTTGAAAGCGGATCATACATAGAAATTGGAAGACCATGACTTGGTGCTTCACTAAGTCTTATATTCCTTGGTATAACAGTATTAAACACTCTTTCACTAAAATACTTATACACTTCCCCTGCTACTTGAGAGGATAATTTTGTTCTTGAATCATACATTGTAAGGACTACTCCTTCTATTTCAAGGTCAGGGTTCAAATGTTTTTTTACAAGCTTTATAGTATTTACTAATTGACCTAACCCTTCTAATGCATAATACTCACACTGTATTGGTACAATAACACTATTTGCTGCTGTAAACGCATTCAGTGTTATAAGTCCTAGTGATGGCGGGCAATCTATGAATATATAATCATATTTATTATCCATATCACCTAAAGCTCTTTTTAATCTTCCTTCTCTTGAAACTAAAGAAACTAGTTCTATTTCTGCTCCTGCTAGATCTATATGGGATGGGCAAATATGTAAGTTTTTTACCATAGTAGGTTTTATTGCTTCTTCTATTTTAACCTCATCAATTAGAACATTATATATTGATTTTTCTCCATTAGTAGTGACGCTTAATCCACTTGTAGCATTCCCTTGTGGATCCATATCAATTAGTAATACCTTTTTTCCTCTTTCTGCTACACAAGCACTTAAATTTATTGATGTTGTTGTTTTACCTACTCCACCCTTTTGATTGGCAATTGCAATTATTTTTGGCATGTCCTCTTTCACCTCAACATCATTATATTACATTTAGGCTTAAAAAAAAAGAGAATTATCTCTTTTTCTTTTTTTTATAAGGGTTTCTTTTTAATTTGTGCATAAATTCTTGGATATTTCTTATTTAATTTTTTTATTTTATTTAGATATATTATCATTCTTATATTTTCTTGTGATTCACTTAACATGTATTCGCTTATATTCATAACCTCTAACCCAAGGTCAATCATAGCTTTTTTTGAATTTTGAAGTTCTTCTTTAGCTTGCCTTCCTTTCATACATATACAAAGGCCATTTACTTTTATAAAACCTGCAAGTAGTTCTAGCAGTATGTTCATGTTTGCAACAGCTCTCGCTATTACAACATCATATTTTTCTCTATAATTTAAGTTTTGTGCTATTTCTTCAGCTCTTCCATTAATACTTTTTATATTCTTTAGTTCTAATTTTTCAATTACTACATTTAAAAAGTCTACTCTTTTATTCAAAGAATCTAATAAGGTTATTTCTACTTCTCCATTAAAATATATAGCTAGAATTATTCCTGGCATTCCTGCTCCCGTTCCTACATCTATAACTTTATCATTTATCTTTATATTTTTTACAACAAGAAGAGAATCAATGAAATGTTTGGTTATTATCTCATTATCTTCTGTTATTGCTGTAAGATTTACTTTTTTGTTCCATTCTAAAATTAATTCTTTATATTCATATAGCTTTTCTGCTTGTAAGTTATTTAATTCAATCCCATGTTTATCAGCTTCTTTAATAAGTTTTGATATAAATTCTTCTTTTAACATTTTCATGTGAAATTATACCTCCCTTCTATTAATTTGGTTTAAATATATAAGTAAAACTGATATGTCTGCTGGAGATACCCCTGATATACGAGATGCTTGACCTACTGAATCAGGTTTTATACTATTTAACTTTTCTCTTGCTTCTATCGATATTCCTTTTATGTTTAAATAGTCAATACTGTCTGGTATTTTTTTATTTTCAAGTTTTTTAAATGCTTCAATGTGTTCTAATTGTAATTTAATATATCCTTCGTATTTAATTTGTATTTCTGCTTGATTTCTCACACTATATGGCAGTTCTTTTCTTTCTCTATCTAGTTTTTCAGTATTTAGATATGTTAATTCTGTTCTTTTTAATAAATCCGCAAGCTTTACTCCTACAGTTAATTCATGGCTTCCCAATTCTCTTAAAATTTGATTATTTTCTGCTGTTGGTGATATTTTATATTTCTTTATTCTTTCAATTTCCTTTTCTATTTGTTGTTTTTTATTAATAAACTTAGATTGTCTTTCATCATTTATTAATCCTATTTCATATCCTTTATTTGTAAGCCTTAAATCCGCATTGTCTTGCCTTAACAATAACCTGTATTCTGCCCTAGAAGTCATCATTCTGTATGGTTCATTTGTTCCTTTAGTAACTAAATCGTCAATTAAGACTCCAATGTATGCTTCTGATCTGTCTAATACAAATGGGGCTTTATTATCTATTAACCTGCTTGCATTTATTCCTGCCATTAATCCTTGGGCTGCAGCTTCTTCATATCCAGAACTCCCATTAACTTGTCCTGCAAAAAACAGACCCTCAATATCTTTGTATTCTAGTGACAGCTTAAGTTTCGATGAATCTATTACATCATACTCTATTGCATATGCTGGTCTCATAAGTCTAGCATTTTCCATTCCTTTTATACTTCTATACATCTTTATTTGCACTTCTTCTGGTAAACTTGATGACATTCCTTGTATGTACATTTCGTTTGTGTTTTCTCCTGTCGGTTCTATAAAAATTTGATGTCTTTCCTTATCCTTAAACCTAACTACCTTATCCTCTATAGACGGGCAATATCTAGCTCCTACACCTTCTATATCTCCACTAAACAAAGGAGACCTATTTATATTATCCAATATTATTTTATGTGTACTATCGTTTGTATAAGTTAAATAGCAATCCATTTGTTTAGTTCTTATCTTACTCTCATCTTCTTCATTATCAAATGAGAATAAATGTATCTTTTCATCCCCTGGCTGCTTTTCAATATCTTTTAAATTTATAGTTTTACTATTAACTCTTGCTGGTGTTCCTGTTTTAAATCTTCTAGTTTGTATTCCCATCTTTTTAAAACTATTAGATAGTTGTTTCGCGGGAAACACACCATCTGGGCCACTTTCAAAGGATACCTCTCCAATTATAATCTTACCATTTAAATATGTTCCTGTCGTTACTATAATTGTTTGCGCTTCAAATATTGCATGAGTCCTTGTCTTAACTCCTTTTATTTTTCCTTCTTCATATATTATTTCTGTAACTTCTGCCTGATATAAATCAAGATTATCTTGATTTTCTAAAATACTTTTCATGTATGTGTGGTATTTTTTCCTATCTATCTGAGCCCTTAATGAATGAACTGCAGGGCCTTTAGAATTATTAAGCATCTTTGATTGGACATAACATTCGTCTGCTGCTTTCCCTATTTCCCCACCAAGTGCATCTATCTCTCTTACTAAATGTCCTTTTGATGTTCCTCCTATATTTGGATTACATGGCATGTTTGCAATGCATTCCATATTAATTGTAAATATCGCTGTCTTTTTATTTAATCTGGCTGACGCAAGGGCAGCTTCTATGCCTGCATGACCTGCCCCTATAACTATTACATCATATTCTTCAACTTTATATTCCATGTTTCTCCCCTATTTCCCTAAACAAAATTTTTCAAATATTTTATTTATAACATCTACTTCTACTTCTTCCCCTATTATTTCTCCTAGGTGTTTTGTTGCACTTTTAATATCTATTTCTATTATATCCATTCCCATTCCTTGGTTAGATATATTAATTGCCTTTTCTATATGTTTTTTTGCTTTTTGTAATAAGTGATAATGTCTTTCATTCACTATTATCAAGTCTTTATTTTCATCAATTCGTCCTAAATTGAATATTTCGACAATTTTATCTTTAAGAGTGTCTGTACCCTGGTTTAATAAGAAAGATGTCTGTATGGCCCTTTTAAGAGCTTCTGTTTCTTTTTTATTTTCGTTTTCACATGAAAGATCTATCTTATTTAAACATATTATATATTCTTTATTGTTTTCCTTAATTAATTTAAGAATTTCTTCATCTTTTTCTGTAAAACCTTTTAGTGAATCCACAACAAGAATTATCAAGTCTACTTTTTTTATTATATCTTTACTTTTCTGTATTCCTATTTTTTCTACTACATCTTCCGTATCTCTGATTCCTGCAGTATCAAATATATTTAATAGTACATCATTTATAATAACTGTTTCTTCTACTATATCTCTAGTTGTTCCCTCTATATCTGTAACTATAGCTTTATCTTCTTTAGCTAAAAGATTAAGTAATGATGACTTTCCTGCATTTGTACCCCCAAGTATAGCTATATT
>JAQUBQ010000052.1 GCA_028686615.1 Clostridia bacterium
TAAGTGAATACATACCTTTAAATAGTTTAAGATACTAGTATAATATGCCCTTGTGGGGCAAGCAACAAATAAGGAGTTAGAAACGAATGATGACAAAAGAGCAAAAATTCAATGTGATGTTCGCTTTCGTATATCTGGCCTTTGCAGCCTATGCGATGACTTACGGCCATGACCAAACTGTTATGATTTGGAGCACTTTTAAATTTGCTTTAATCAATATGTATAATAGTGTTTTTCACGTTGTATTGACTGCCTTTAATTTTGTCATCTAAATAAGCTAAGGAGTGTTAGAAATGAACTATAAACAACTTGTTAAAATATGTGTTTGTGCCCTTGTACTGTCTACAACCTTTGTAAGCGTTTGTGCTGCTTCTGTGGATTCAGAACAGGCGCGCTATGCTAATGCTGATGAAAAGACTTTTGAACAAATGGAAAATAGTTTTCAATGCCAGTATAAGCAGTTTGCAGGAACTGAAGACGTAATTGTAATTTCTGACTCTGCGAACTTCGAAAACTGTAATTCTGTAAGGCATTATGTAAACCTAGACAATGCGAAAATAAGACTTATTGACTACAAAGGAAGAACAGAGACTTTGAGCGTAAAAGACCTCCAAAACAAATATGAGTGCTATGTTTTTGCAAAGGCTCCGCAAACTTTCGATAACTCAGGAAGCTTGAGCGCGAACTATTACGCAATGAGGGATTAAAACCCTCAAACTTTTTTTTACGTTTTTTAACTCTTTAACTTTTTTTAACCAAATACATAGTTTTATATACATTAAAGTCCTTTTAGTGTATGTCCAAAGGGGCAGGAGTTTGAAACAAATGAGACCAGAAATAACAAGAATAACCTTTTATCATGACAGCAACTTTGTAATATACAACGATACAGATTCAAGTACTGATTATTTTCATAACTACTCTTTGAATCAAAAAGAAACAGCCGAATGGATTAATGAATCAGGGGCAGATTTTATAACTGTGCATGTAGTAAATGAAGATCAGACAATCCCAGCAGTTAGAAGGCTTAAGCAGATCTGCAAAAAGTGCGGTTATGAATATACGGATAACTCGCATATGCATCATTATGAAATTCAGAATGTAGATGTGTATGTTTTGGAGTACGAACTTAGAAGGCTCAAACCTTCTTTGTTTATTATTTCGTACTGGAATCCAGTAACAAAGGTTTACGAAAAATCAGAAAAACCAATGAGGCAAGAAGTGGCAGAGGTTCGTGTTAAGTACATGCGAACACATGGCTATACAGGCGCGGAAATGCGCAGGTTACCACCTAAAATTTAAACCTACTTTTTTATTTCCTCTTTTCTTTTACTACTCTTTTTTAAAATCTCAGTTTTTGGAAGGGCCTTATATTTAGGGCCCTTATATTAGGCTCTTATTCTAGCGCGTAATGTGAGCCGCATAAGAGGCCCTACATTAAGACAGCATAATAAGAATGTATGTTTCTATAGGTCTTATAAATTAAGGGCTTATACTTAT
The DNA here is from genome assembly GCA_028686615.1 of Clostridia bacterium. GTDB lineage: Bacteria > Bacillota > Clostridia > TANB77 > CAG-465 > CALXJE01. Next base: position 1,501 of record JAQUBQ010000052.1, read on the forward strand.
TCTCTGTAATTCTAAAATACAGAAATGCAAGATTACTAAATCTAGAAATGTGTAGAAATTTGTAAGACTTCACGAAATGCTCTAGGTTAAGAGATTAAGAATATGTTAATGTAAATACATATGCGTATATAAAGGGCCCTACAGAAAGCCTTAGGTTAAGTCCTATAGCATGCCTATATCTAGGGCCCTACATTTAGGGCCCTTATATTAGGGCCCTTATATAACAGTATATTAGTATACATTATAACAGTATAATGTATATTAGTATTATGTATTATAAGTATATTATATTAGTATACATTATATTATATGTGTGTATATAATATATGTATTAGTATTATATATTATATATTATTATATATTAATATATTATATTATATTATATATCTTTATTATATTATATATTGTTATATGTATATAGTATTGTATATGTATTGTTATGTATATAGTATAGTGTATATGTTATTATGTATATGTTATATTATATGTATATGTATTAATATATGTATATAATATATTATATTATATTATATCTTTATTATATTATATTTAATTATATTTATTATTTATTATTTATTATTTAATAATTATTTATTTAATTTATATTTAATTTATTTTAATTTAATTTATTTTTTATTTTATTTTTTTATTTATTTTATTTTATTTATTTTATTTTTATATTAATTAATTTTATAAAAATTATTTTTATTTTTATTTTAAATCATGTCAACCGCCATCGGTTTTTCGTAAAACGAAACCGGATGCGGCTGTCGTCAAATTTTTACACAGTGGAATTCTGATCATAATTTTTAAAGAAATTTTTCATCCAAACACTTTATAAAAAAATTAAAAAAGAATTCTACAGTATTCGATTTTTCTGCCTATTTACTTTATTTTCCAACTCAGTCACTTTCCCTGCAAGTTTAGTCAGGATAATCATCATAAGCACTACTGAGCACGATAAAACAAACACTGTTACTTCAATTAGCTCCATTATATCTCACCATCTCGCAACAATCTTCAATTGTATAAATGCTAGTCCTGCACAACTCAACAGCCTCATTAAAAACCTTGTTACCGTACTTGATTCTTAACTCTTCTATTTCCCTGGCCCTGTCCATTATCCAATAAAACTTAATCACGTTTAAACCACTCTTCCCTCCATTGGTCAGATTTAGTCTTACAATCCTCCGTTTCATAAAATACGCAATCCCTGCAATTGATATCAAGATGTTCTTTGAAATTCTCAGGTTCAAACTTAGTAACCAGTACTTGAATTTCTTTCATGCTATCATCTCTATCACGAACATTACGCAAGCAATTGCGGTTAATCCCAGTACAACTATTCCGTAGGTCTCCCAGAAAGGAGTTGAAAAATCTATCTTACTCATATTATCACCTTATAGGTAATTACAGCAGCTATAACTGCCCATTCCATTACAGCAAATAATATTCCCATTATTATAATAACTATTTCAATTTTTATAACATCCTTTAGGACATTGTTTGTAAAAGTTGCCAACTCTTCAAAGGTATCCTCACTCATTGCCTCACCTTCCCATACTAAGTTTCCATCTTTTACCGAACTGTTCCATAATCATAAGCATAACCTGGTATTCCCTGGTAAGTTCATCCAAAGTATTACCAAGATTTCCGGCACAATCCTTATGAATAAAGAAATTTTTAGGAACTTGATAACACACTTTCTGTTCACAGTTTGTAAGCACTCCAATAGCTTTTTGACCCTTCTCCAATTTGTTACCGCAGTAAATACAGTTCCTATTATCTTCTCTAAAATTTAGTACGCAATCAAACGTATAATAGCAAATTCCTGCGGGACTCATGTGTTTTGTAAAGCTGTCCACTTTCTCACCAATCGTTATCCTCATAATACTTTTCTGTCTTTATTCCTGCGTAATAATCCTCTTTAGTAGGAAGCGGGCAGTTTTCCGCAAATCCTGAGTTAGGGCATACTTTCTTATTCATGCCAGGATATAGACATCTGCCCCAAACTTTGTACCAGCATTTATAGCAGCCTTCAAGGGTTAGCACTCGTTCCATTTTCTATAAACCACCTTATGTAACCGTCATGGTATCCATCATAGTAAGTATAGTTTGAATCGCTCTTCCTATCTATACCTTGCATTATTGTCATATACTCACAGTACTTAGTCGCATAATTGTCTATAGTTTCATTATGTGCCGCAAGTCCTTCATTAAAGCCTTCGTCATATCTGTCTACAGGCAGAGACACCGGAAAATATTTAGCCATGCCCAAAGCACAAATTAACAATACCATAAAACTTAAAGCAAAAAATAATATAACCTTAGCGGCCACACTCACGTTATCTGAGTTTACCAACACTAAGTCCTCCTATTTCTTATGATAGTTCTTTTCCTATGAGGTTTACTTGCATTTTTCAAAACCCAAATAACAGGATAGCAAATCAGATATACTGGAAGTAGACAGATATACACAATCAAGCCCAATGTTTTCAACAGTCCCATCATTCATTTCTCCTTTTCTTATCGCCCCAACTGTCCGGAATTATGTCACAAAGAATTTCAAAAAATGCAGCGATCAGGTCAGCAAGTGCGTCAATTAATCCATCATCCATTAAGCTATCTCCATGAGTAATACCACTATTATGGCTATGTTAAGGAGACCCATTTTAGGATCTCCATCACAGCACAAATGGAGGTAAGCACTTATACAGTTAAGTGTAAATGCTGTACCGTAAAGAATATCAATTGTTTCCATCTCTGTAAACGTCCTCAACGTAACAAATACCCTTTGCAATCAGGATGCAAAGAACTATATCAAAACGTAGGGTTACAGCCGCAGCCAGTGCGAGAATCCACATATATTTTTCGAATCTGTCCATTTAATATACCTCTCTATAGACTTCTTCATTGTTACTATCAGTACATAATACTAATTTTCCAGCCTTAATAGCCGCATTAATGAATATTTTTCTTTGTTCACAGGCAGGGCCTTTGTAATCTCCAAAAGCGCAATTTCTACAATTATTACAGAATAAAAGTTGATCACACTCTTTGAATGTCTCAGGCCTTTTTCTTTCAACTTTAATTAATTGCATTAAACTTTTTTCCGGATGCTGTTTGCTTATCTGCCTCCGCGCTAAATGCTGAATAAGTTTCCCACATCTTGCAGTAATCTGCGTTTTCATCAGAATCTGTTAACTGCTTAGGTTTAAATGGAAACACTAACAGGCAATGATAAAATCCATCAAGTTTGAGTGCTGGACAATCTTTACATTTCATGGTAAAAAGATCACCTGAATATTTCTTTCAACTTTACTTATTCTAACTTTAGCTGAGTACATCAAGAATATGTACTCAATATCATTTGAAGCTATCTTCTGGAGTCTTGTTTTAGGAATTACAATATTTCCATGATCAATTCTGATGTGTGTTTCATCCCAATCAATACCATAAGCTTTTCTTATCTCATGCTCTATCTGATGGGGCCCAACAAGAAGTTTATTTAACTTTTCCATTTGATCAACTCCTAACTAACTTAGTTATCTATACTATGCGTTTCCTGTATTTAAGATTTGTTATAAAAAAGTTAATTGAGGATTGCCGCGAGTTCGGCTTTTGCGGCTTTAAGTTCAACTTTGAGTTTCTTTTCAGTTTCCCTGATTGCCTGTAATTCTTTTTGTTCAGGTGTTAAGTTACTTTCAGCATATGCGGCCCATTTTACTTTTTCATGTTTTGAGTTCCATTCATTCTCTGCATCCCATTTTACAACTTTCACATCAAATACGTATCCGAATTTTTTACAGTAGTCTTTCCAGAATTTGATTGCTTTCTTTTTGCAGGTTGCTTCCCATATTGTTTTTTCTTCATCGTTTAATTCTTTCCAGGCTTTGGCAAAATTCTGTTTCATGTTTATGCTCCTATCATTTCTCACTATATACTAATAGTCATTTAATGTATATAAAACTTTGCATTCACTGAAACCAGAAAATTTTGAGTTCAAAAAATATCAAGTTAAAAATTGACTTCAAAATATTATAAAAAATTTTACAACTCGAGAACAGTATTAAATTATTTATACACTTGGTGTTACTGTACACACTCTACCAAGTATGATAAATTTTCGTGGTCTGCTGCGCAGATAAAAATAAAAAAAGTAGAAATCCTGTTATTGCTTGTGGTTATAAATTATCCTCAAAAGGACAATTTTCAATACTATATCCAGATATAATTCTTTCTATAAAATATTTAAATTGTTGTCCTCGTGTGCACATGTTATGTGTTATATCTGTAAACATAGCTTCAGCATTAGGTTCTATAGCTCTAGCTACTTCTTTTTTATTTAATGCTTGGCATACAATGTATACAGTATCATACTTTGATTTTGCATTATTAAATTTTATTTTTAATTCTTTAACAGTATGAGTCCCAGGTCTTTCATACTCAAATGCATACGTTTTATTTTTAAACTTCCCTGTAACATCTACATCATTCCAGTGATGAATTTCAACATCAGTAAATCCAAATTTTATTAAATATGCTGCAATTTGAAGAACTGCATGAAAATGATCAGGTGATTGTTGATAAATTAAAGAATCTTCAAGTATGCTTTCATGTGTCCAGGCTTTTGTTGTTCCAGATTTATGTATGCAGATTGGATAAAAAATTTTATAACCGGATGCTTTAAAGACTTGATCATTTATAGAATCTTCAACCCAATCTTCAAAAATTGTATGTTGATGCCTACTTAATTCTTGGTATTCAAACTTTATTTTTATAGGTGTCCTTTCTTCCAGATCTTGTATATTTTTAATAATACCAAGTGCTTCTCTATACTGTTTGTTTTCAAATTCTAGTTCTTCTACTCTTTTTTCAAGTCTTTCCATTTCTAACGTCATAGCATTGTATAAACTTTGTATCAGCTCTTTATTGTTCATAAGTTTTCCTCGAATTTCGTTATTTGTCTCTATATTCCCAGGCACATAGCAAGAACCATATGAAAATAAAGCATATAATTCCTTGTTTTTGGCCGTATTTACATTATACCAGGTTATTTCACTGGATATACTGAGTTATAAGCGAGTTTATTTTTACTCAATTGTCCTTTTAGTATAATAAAATTTAATAACTTATTTTAATGTATATACTGAAATTACTAACTGTATAAATATGAATTTACAACCAGGAAGTGCGGCATTAATAATGCTTTTTTTAAAATAGTAGGGATCGGTAGCAGTAGAGAGTTTTATTGGTACCAGTAATCGCCTTCACCGAGGTCGATTCCATTATCAACTTTTTTTAGAGTGATACCAACTGGATATTCAGCGTACCTTAAGGAATATGCTTCAGAAGTTTCAGTATAAGTTCCTCCTGCTACGTATTCTGATGTAACTACAGTGAAAGTTCCTGTTCCTGGTTTTGTCGAATCCTCTTTCAAGATAAGGTAATTTACATCAGGATTATTTGGGTCTTTAAATTTTAGTTCTTTAGATTCAGGTGCATGCACCGCACATCCTGAGCCCAGGATAGCAACTAAGAATATAAAAAGAATTAGTAGGTGTTTCATAGTTCCCACCAATTCTCCTCCTTTGATGCAGATTCGTTTTTGTCAGTTAAGAATAACTCATCAGGTTCTCTCTGCATCTTTTTTGGTTTTACAACTTCAGGTTCCTTTTCAACTTCACCTATGAGAAGTCCTTCATTGTCCACGTTTTTCT